>NZ_PZZL01000013.1 GCF_003046185.1 Phreatobacter oligotrophus | reverse complement strand
CAAGCCTGGCGATCCTGGCCTACAATATGAAGCGGGCAATCGCTGTTGTGGGCGTGGCTCCGATCCTCAGGGCCATCAGAGCATGAACCGCTCGTACGTTCTCTAACAAACCGGCGAGCCCGCAGCGTCCAAGCGCTTAACGTTCTCACACAGCCTCGGGCCCCAAGCCGACATCGGAAAGCCTGCTCTGTCCAACCAATCGTCTCCAGCCGGAGACGCCGGAACTCGGCTGCGTGAAATCTGTCCGGCTTCAACCCTCTCCGACCTCAAGAGCCATGGTCCCGAGGCAGGCATGGACGCGGCTTCCCTGGGCCGGCGGGTGGCCATCGTTACTGGTACCGGGTGCGCTATCCGCCCCCGGCCCGATCTGCACAGGGAAGTCCGCGCTGTGGCGCGCTGACGCAACGATTCCTGCAGAGACCGATCGGCGGTTCGCTCTCCGGAGGGACTTGCGCATCAGTCTCGCCCTATTCTGACGCGCCCCCGGCGCTCCTGGCACTGGTTGGGGTCTCGCCAAAGCGCGATCGAAACCGACGGTTGAAATAGGAGACATCCGAGAATCCAACCGCCAAGGCGACGTCGATCACCCGCAGCGCCTCGCCGGCGGCGTCTGCCCCGGTCAGCAGACGGTAGGCACGCTCAAGGCGGAGTTCGAGGAGATGGGACGAATACGATTGGCCACTCTCCTCGAACAACATTTGGATCGACCGTGATGACAGTCCGCAGGCGCGGGCCACGGTGCTGAGTGAGAGCCCCGGGTCGCAAGCATTGTCGGCGATCCACCTCTTCACCAGTTCGAAGCGCGCTGCCCGCTCCGGCGAACGCAAAGAAGGATCGGCGTCGGGCCGCACATTCCCAAGGGCTATCGCAATCAGGGCGGCGAGGTGATCCCCCATCAGCGCCAAGGTGGCCGGAGATGAGTCTCCGGCATGGCTCACGATCAGGCGGCCATAGGCCTGGACGAGCCTCATGGCCTTGGCGTTGCGTCCAACGGACTGCATCACCACGTCGTCCGGTGCGTCCAGATGGGCGCTCATCAGCCGGCGCGGGATGATGACGCCGACATATCGGCCACCGTTCGGGGCCGCGAGTGCCCCGAACTCGTCGCTCGACAAGAGAACGCCATCGGTTCCTCTCAGCACGGTCTCTTGCCCGCGCTGGCGTGCGACCACCGAACCGGCCTCGGACCAGGCGAAGGTGAACGAGTTGGAGTTCGGATCAACCAGTTCCCGGTCCCGAAAACTCTCGGCAGGACTGGTGACGGAGCGTGAAAGCGTGATCGCGCCTGCGCGCACGACCTCCATCTGGACGCGAAACGGCTTGTCGCTGAGAGGCCGGAAATCGAGCCCGAGGACGGCACGGGCGACATCCTCGCGCCAGAGCCGCATCGTGGGGGGATCGGCGATCGTCGGACTGTCGAGGTGGATAACGGTCGGCTGGTCTGCACCCATGGCCTGCCATGTCCCCTGCCATGCGCTGGTCCTACAGAGACCAGCCGTTCCGACACCTCACCGTATCCCGTGGGATTTCGAGGGGTCCATAGAGGGTTCTACGCAAAGGACGTTATCCTGCCCTGCAATTGCCCTTCCCCCAAAGATAAGGCCCATACCAGCCAGTGGCATGGACTTTCGCGCAGCCGGTCATGGAAAGTCCACGCCGCAGAGTCCAAGACCTGCCCCCGCCAACCTCTAGCCTTTACCCAATGGAACGTCTGTGGGGCGCCGGGCGCCCGGGCAGAAACATCGTGGGGGCAGTCCGTGCAGAGTTGGATGGGTTGGCGAGGCAGGCACCGCGCCGTTTTGGTGGCGCTGCTGCTGGCAAGCGGTTCCGATCTTGCCGTCGCCCAAGCCCAGCAGGGCAGCTGGACCATGACAGCCGATACCGAGGCTCGCTATTACTCGTGGCGGGACTCCCTTGGCAATCGCGGGAGCCAGGTCTTCGTTCCGGTCGGCTTCCAGCTCACGGGTCGGCCCAGTTCCGACTGGAAGCTCGAATCGGTCGTACGCTCCGGCTACATGTGGTCGAGCCAGAATTCGGGCGGTGCGAGCAGCAATCTGGCCCGACCCGTCGACCTGACGCTGTCGCAGCGTGTCACCTATTTCGGCATCAACGGAATCCAGCCCTTCGCGGCAATCTCGGTGTCGATCCCCACCGTCTCAAGCTTCGCCGGGGTCAACGTCAACAATTCGAAATCGGCACTCGATTCCGACATCGTGCCCAATCCGGTCTTCGGCCAGGGCCTGAACATCGGGCCGTCGATCGGCGCCAATATCGCGGTCAATGAAAACGTCACCGTCGGCTGGGGGCTCGGCTACACGTCGCGGGGATCGTTCCTGCAGAGCCAGGTTCCGAACTTCTTCATCCGCTACAATCCGGGCGACGTTACGACAGCCAATTTGTCGGCCGGCTACCGCGGCGATGCGCTCGTCATCAAGGCGATGCTCTCCTATTCGTGGGAACAGGTCACGACGCTCACGAACCCCTTCGGCACTGCACCGCAGTTCCGGGCCGGCGACCGCATCATGGTCGGCGTGAAGAGCGGCTATACGTTCAACGATCGCTGGGCGGCATCCCTGAACCTGGACTTCACCAGCATGGGCCGCAACCAGGTCCTGTCGGCGGCTCCACCGCCGCCTCTCGTGACCGAGCCCGCGAATTCCAATTCCAACATGGTCCGACTGACCGGCGGCGTCACCTATTCGGGCGCCAGCTACACGATCGGACCGACGCTGTCGTTCCTCTATCGCGACCGCAACGGCTACGACTCCACGACGTTCCAGTTCCTGCCGGCCAAGAGCACCTGGACCCTCGGCCTGGCCGGTGCCTACGACCTGGGCAACGGCGTGAAGTTCAACGCATCGGTGGCGCACGTCTGGATCAACCAGAGCGTCAATCCCGACAAGGTGGTGGGTGGCGTCATCCAGGTCGGCTCGGGCCAGCCCGCTGTCGCGACCAACGCCTGGATCGCCAGCTTCGGAACAAGCTTCAGGATGTGATGCGATGACTGGAACCCGTTCGAACACGCTCGTCATGGCCCGAACGATCGCCTCGGCGATGGTCGTGGCATCCGTGCCGCTGCTCGTCCCCGTCCCGGCATTGTCGCAAGCCGCGCAGACGGCACCGTCCGCCTGTCCGGAGGGGCGCACCTTCTCCGGTGCCTGTGTCAGACCCGACCTCTCCTCCGACATGCGCCTCCACATCCTGTCGGCGACGCAGCCCAAACTGAGCGTCTCTTCCCCGCCCCTGCTGCCATCGCAGGATGGCCAGTTCGCCCAGCCGCGCGATCGGGGCGAGTTGCAGCGCCTCTATGGGGTCGACGTCCCCAATGGCTATCGAGCGCCCTGAGGACCGCCGGCCGAACATCGCCTTGTCCCTTGAGTGACTGTCCGCATTCCGAGAGGTAGGTCATGCGCGCCGACCGATGGTTCAGGTCTTCCAGGGTCCGCGCGGTCCTCGGCTCGATGCTGCTCTCGGCCGTCATCGTCATGGGGCTGGGGACAAGCGCGCACGCCAACACGGTGACCGACAAGCTCAAGGACTGCATGGGTGTCGTCGGCGCCGTCGTTAACGGCGTGGACGCGGTGGCCGAGGGCTCCCTCAAGGTCGCCAATGCCCTGGCTGATCCCACCTATGCCCAGTGCGTCTCGCAGGCTGCCGCCGGCGACCCTTTTACCATCGCCGCCATGGCTGCGATGACGGGCATCTACATCGTGACCACGGCCGGCGGCAACGAGCCGTTCACCGATCCCAAGAGCTGCAACGCGGCCATCGGCACCTTCGTCGCGGGCCAGATCGCGGACTTCCTCAGTGGGCTCATCGAGGACCCGGACAGCCTGATCGGCGGCGCATTGCGCAGCATGCTGCCACAGGTCGCCATCGACGTGATCAATTCGGTCGCCCATCAGGCGGCGGGCGAGATCGGCGCGGCGCTCAGCGAAAAGTTCATGGCGGCGCTCGGACCCATCGGAGAATATCTGAAATGCGGATGCGCGGCAGCCGGGACGGCCGCGATTCTGAAGAACGTCGCTGAGGACATCGTCAATGCGGCCGCCGCGGCAGGCAACAGCGCCGAGGCCTGCACTGATCTGGCCGGGATGGTCCTGGACGATCCCAAGGCCGTTGTCGGCGCCCTGTTCGACGATCCCGGCGCCGTTGCCACCGCCGTGGTGGAGGCCGTGTGCGGCATCAACAAGACCACCAAGGAGATCTGCGGCACGATCGGCGAGGTCTACAAGACCGCCAAGGAAGTGTGCGACGCCGTCCAGGTCTGCCCCGGGCTCGACGAGATCTGGGGCGGCGTGAAGGATGTCGGACACAGCATAGGTTGCTTCTTCAAGAGCTGTTCCGATGAGCCGCCGCCGCCAACAGGCCCTCCCGCAGCGTGCAGTCCGGGCACGACCTACCAGACCCTTGCCGACACGCGCACCTGCACCTGCGCGCTCCCCAACGGCTGGAAGACGGTCTGGACGAACATCTACAGCAGCCTGAATGGCGGCTACATTCCGACCCAGGTCTATAGTTGCGCGGCCTGTTCGGCCGCGGAGACCAATGTCGACGGCTGGTGCCGCGCCTGCCCCCATGGTTTCAACCGTGACGCGGCAACCGGTCAGTGCTCCCGGCCGATCATCTGCGCGCCCGGCCACCTGATCAACACCGACAATTCCGGCTGCTGGAGCTGCCCGGCCGGCTTCCAGTTCAACACGGGCGGAACAGGCTGCACGCCGAGCTGCGCGGCCCGCCCCTGGCTGCAATACAATGCTTCGGCCAACGACAAGCCGACCACCTACAATGACACCATGTTCGCGCCCTATGCTGGCGGCGCCTGCCAATGCCCGAGCGGTCAATACGACACCGGGTCGAGCTGCGCGGCCATCCCGGCCTGCGCCAGCGGCAACTTCGACCAGAAGGCCGGACGATGCATCCCCAACTGCGGCGACGACGCCGTTCCTAGCGGGCGCTTCATCAACGGGGTCGAGACCTGCGACAGCTGTCCCATCGGCCAGCGCAACATCGACGGCACCTGCCGCACCCCGTGCGCGAGCGACCAGATCCGGGCTGGCGATACATGCATGAGCTGTCCGGTCGGCACCCAGATCAGCGGAGGGCGTGGCGGCAGCGGCGAGTTTCTCTCCTGCGCCTCGGTCTGCGGTCCCGGCAGCATGTTCCAGGCACCGCCCTTCCAGCCTGTGACGCAGGCCAATGCCAATATTGGCGCCGGACTGCAGGGAACCCTCGCGCCGGGTCCCAGCGGCGCGCTGACCGCGGGCGGTGGCCTCGGTGGCAATCAGGTGGCGGGCGGAGTCGAGATCGCGATCCAGAGCCCCCTGCCCGGAGGGGGAATGGCGGGCGCTGCGGCGAGCGGTGGCAGCACGGCTCAGCCAACGACCTGCCGGCCTTGCGCCGACAACGAGCGCACTGTGGCCCTGACCGCGGTCACCGCATCGGGCGGGACCATCACCCAGAACCAGTGCATGGCATGCCCTCCCGGTCAGGTGGGCAGCCGCAACGGCGACCAGTGCGTCGGGCGGGTTGCCGGACTATTTCCTGCAATCCGCCGCGCCGTTCCGCGCGATGTGGTGCCGCCGACGCGGACCGCGCCGCAGCGCCCCGCAGTGCCGACCGAGCGGGCAGCCCCCGCGCCCTCCCGCCCCAACGTCCAGCCGGCCGCCGCGCGGGAACCGCTGCGCTGTCCGCCGGGCCGTGTGCCGAACCGGGCCGGGACAGCCTGCGTGCTGGATGTCGGCGACTTTGACCGCGGCCCGGGTGGCTCCTCGGTGGGTGGACGCAGTGGGCGCTGAGGCGAGTGACAGTGACGAGGAACCCACGGCCATGACCGGACAAATGCTTTCACGCGGTCGGAGATCGCTTGTGGCGCGAGGGCTGGCCCTCGCCATGGGCTTCGTCGCGATCGCCCCGTTCACCGCCCTCAGCCAACCCGCGGAAACGGTGACGATGCGGGACGTCCTGCTCTCGGGCCAGGGATTCCGGCTCGCGGCGGAAGCGATCGACATTGCCGGGTCGAGCGCCACGCGCTCATCCCTGGAAGCGGCTGTCCGTTCCGGCAACCCCGATGCGATGATCGACCGACTGGGGCAACTCGGCGCCTCCAGCGTGCGCTTCACCAACCTGCGCGTTGAACGCAGCCAGGGCGGGCCACGGGCGTTCCTTGGATTTGGCAGGCTCCAACTGACCGGACTGTCCGCAGGCCGGATCCGTCAGGCACAGGGCACAGATGGACAGTTTGGCTCCGGCCCGTCGCAGCCAGCGCGCTTCGCCAGCTTCAATGCGAGCGAACTCGACGCAGCCTTCCTCGTCCGCCTGATCGGCGGTGCCGCGCCGCCGTCCGACGCGGCCAGACCGGTTCTCCGATCGGCGGTTCTGGAGCGCGTCGAAGCCGTGTATGGAACCGGAACACGGGTCTCGGCCGAGCGGGCAACCCTGTCCGATCTCAGGCTGATGCCAGGTGCGCGGGCCGGCGACTTCGGGCTCATGGGTGCGGTCGAGATCAGCGACATCCGGCTCGTCACACCGCCCCGGACCGGCCAGACGCTGCCGAACGAGATCCGAATCAAGGCGCTGGTCATTGGCGCCGATCGCCCCTCGTCCGACGATGTGCCGACGCGGTATCGGGCGCGCCTCGACGAGGTAACCGTGCCGCTGCCGGCGGCTGACACAACCCCTTCCATCCGCAACATCCGCGCACTGGGCCTCGACGCGCTCGTCGTTTCGGCGGCGCTGGAGGGAAGCTGGTCCCCCGCAGCCCGAGAACTCAAGCTCGACAGACTTGGGGTCGATCTGCCGGGCTTGGGTGCCATCACCCTCGCCGGGCTGATGAGCAATGTCGCGCCTGAGGTTTTCACCGAGGTGCCATCGGGCGCCAACGCCCGTTGGAATGAAGCGCAGATTCGCACTCTCAGCGTGACGATCCGCGATGATGGCCTTTTCGAGCGGGTGGTTGCCCGCGATGCCCGCGCCACCTCCCGCTCCGTCGCTGACGTTCGATCGACCTTCTCGCGGCAGGCCTCAGGCATCGTGCAGCGTATGACAGAAGGCGTCCCCAACCGCGCCGTTCCCGATGCGCTGATGCGGTTTGTGTCCGACCCGAAGGTTCTCACCATCGCCATCGCGGCAAAGCCAGGCGCCTCCCTGCCGCTTTCCGCCCTGCTGGCGACCGGCGGGCTCGCGAGCCTTTCCGATAGGTTCGAGCTGACAGCGACCACTCGTTGACGTCCCCAGAAGCGGCGCGCAACGGACGTTGCGTCGTCTAACTCATCTTCGGGTCATTGCGTCCCTCCCGATCTTGCCGGAACTCCAAGCATCCATTGATGCGAGCCCGACCGGCACGACAACCTTCATCGGCGGCGAGAAGGGTGGAGCCTTCACGAAGGAAAGCTTCGGCAACTGGTTCCGCGAGGTGTGCAACGACGCCGGGTGCAGAAATCAGCGCACGGACTGCGGAAGGCAGGCGCGACCAGGGCAACAGAGAACGGTGCAACCGAAAGCATGTTGGAAGCGATATTCGGATGGGTCGGCGGTCGACAGGCGTCGCACGACACCCGCTCAGCCAACCGAAAGAAGCTCGCGGAAGCGTCAGCGCACCTGCTTCGGCGAGAGGGCTTAGGCCGCGCGCTATGCTGGGCCTAAGAGGTGGGATGGTGGGGAAAGCAGAAGTACGATTCTTGTTTTAAAACGTTATTCTAAGTCCGAAGTGCGAGCACAAAGGGAGCTTTGAACCGCCTAAAGAACTTGTCCTGACACTCTTACCTGTACGACGGGCGACGCGCTAACTCGGTCGCCTCTGTGTGGCCTTGTTGGGCCTTAGGATCGGCGCCCCTGTTCCGAGGGACGAGAACGCCAATGACTCGGGTGAGCCTTTGACCGGGACCGGGATTGATCCGGACATCCCGGGTGAAGGCTAGTCGGTCTTCACGATCCTCACCGCCCCCTCGTTCGAGCACCCGTATCGCTCCCGCAGGCCCTTCAGTACCTCTGTTAGTCCTGAAGTGGACATCGGTGGAAGTTGGCTTGTCTCAACTTTCATCATTCCGAGCGGAAGAACGTCGAGGTTGATGGGACGGGAAACACCGAAGTAGAAGGCATGGTCCAACTCAACGACGCGCATTCTCTGGAGGAAACCGTTCGCGATCAGTGCCTGCTCGATCGCCGGTAGCGCTGCAAGCTCGATCTGTTTCCCATTGTTATGGATGAAGAGATACTGGTGTTCCGGATTTGGTGGCACCACCTCGAAGACAGTTAGACCGCCTCGCCCCGAATGGTAGATGCGCTCTTCTTCAATGCTCTGGAGGCGCGACATCACCGACTGAATTTGCCGGTACATGACCCGCATTTCAGGCGTTGCATGTTCCTGCATCTTCCGGATGCCTTGCGTCATCGTGACGGGGTTGAGGGTTTGGAAATCTGGCTTCTGCGTCTCAGTGATCGCGCTGACGAGCGACGCCTTCGCGACCTCCAGATCGTCCACCTTCGTAAGGGAATAGACGATCGCGCGGTACATCGAGTTATCAAACGGAAGCCGGTCTCCCTTCCGGACCATATGGATCGTGGCGCCACCTTGCGAGTGGCGAATTCCGAGTTCGTAGAAGGCGTTCGGGTTGAGGAACGAGAGGTCTGCGATCACGAGGTCAAACGTCAACAGCCGTTCGATGATCTGGCTATCGATCAACCCCGGAGCGTTGATCGTGTCCGCCCTTACGACCTCGAAGTTGGGAAAATGCTCCCAGAAGACAGGGATGATGATCCCCTTCAGGAGCCAATCCGCGTGAACTCGTTCGGGCGTGTCATCCCCGCCGATGGGTCCGACGACGAAGCAGGTCTTCTTCTTGTCTTTGCTTTTGGCGTCGTCGCTCATCAGCGCTCACTCGTGACGGAGGATGCATTTCGCGGCGCTGAGAGCCGCGTCTTGCGCCGCTTGCTGTGCCCGAAGGATTCGCTCTGTGACCTCCGTCGTCGGATAGTGGGGCAGCTTGGGGTCCGCATTAATCCAAATCGAAATTGTCGAGTTGAGCGTCACGACCGCCGCAACCACCTCGATGACTTCTTCGGTCTGAACGGGACCCCTCCTCTCCGCCTCGATCACCCCGAGGGATTTCCGGATCGAATCCACCGAATCGTGGATCGACCAAACGCCGAACAATGGGTTCTCGATAAGCCGACGCTTTTCTGTGGATGAAGCGGATGCCCATGCCCGCCGAAACGCGGCTCCCTCGGAGACGCTGATTGGAGGTATCATCTCGGATATCTGATCGAGTGGACGCCGAATTGACGCGGTCTCTTGGGTCACAAGGCCACAAGCGTTCGCGACAGCGAACGACAGTGAGACCATAAGCACCACGACAATCGTCCGAAGCGACATGAGACCTCCGCTGAGCCGGTCGGATTTCTGCACGCCCAGAGTGCAGACGCAATGGCGCCTTGACAACAATGTTCTATTTTTGTTCCAGATCAGTATGACTAAACGAAAAGGCGAACTGATCGGATCGAGGATCGACCGCGAGTAGCCTCATCAGGCCATCACCACGGCTTGCTCGCACCCTGGTCTTTGATGCCACCAAACCCGCATAACCGCTGGGCCTGAGAGGTGGGATGGTGGGGGAAGCAGGACTCGAACCTGCGAAGGCATAGCCAGCGGATTTACAGTCCGCCCCCTTTGCCGCTCGGGACATTCCCCCGTCCCATGCCCGGATCGGGGCGGTGGCCCCGGGGCGTGGCGCGCTTGATAGGGACACCCCCCTGCCCTGTCAACCGGCAAAGCACCGCGTCGGTCCCGGCGGCGCCGCGGTCCACAGCGCGGCGGTCACGCGGCCTGCGGGAGGCACGGCCAGCGCTTCGCCGTTGCGCCGCGACCAGCCCCATGGGATGAGGGCGCATGAGCACGACCCCTCCGCGCGGCCCGAAGAAGCCGTTCCGCCCCTTCTCCAAGCCCGGCAAGCCCTTCAAGGGCCGTGGTGGCCGGGTGCTGCGCGAGGCCGCGCCCGAATTCGAAACCGGCACGGTGCTGCTCTATGGCTGGCACACGGTGTCCGAGGCGCTGAAGAACCGCGGCCGGCGTATCCGCCTCCTGCTCGCCACCGAGAATGCCGCCAAACGCCTCGACGAGGAGGGCATCGCCCACGAGGCGACCATCGTGCCGGTGCGCGAGATCGACAAGCGCCTCGCCGCGACGCCCGACGCCGTCCACCAGGGCCTCTTCGCCGAGGCCGATGCGCTGGACGCGCCGGATATCGAGGACATGCCGGCCGAGGGCGTGCTGCTGCTGCTCGACCAGATCACCGATCCGCACAATGTCGGCGCCATCGTCCGCTCGGCGGCGGCCTTCGGCGTCAAGGCCATTGTCACGACCAACCGCCACTCGCCGGAAGCAACCGGCGTGCTCGCCAAGAGCGCTTCGGGCGGTCTCGAGCATGTGCCCTTCGTGACGGTGCAGAACCTCGCCCGCGCCATGGCCACCCTGCGCGACCAGGGCTTCCAGATCATCGGCCTCGACAGCGAAGGCGAGGAGGACCTCGACGCGGTGAAGCTGCGCGCGCCCGTCGCGCTGGTGCTCGGCGCCGAGGGCAAGGGCCTGCGCCAGCTCACCCGCGAGACCTGCGACGTCCTCGCCCGCATCGACATGCCCGGCGCGATCAAGAGCCTCAACGTCTCCAACGCCGCGGCGCTGTCGCTCTATGCCGTCACGACGCGGCTCGGCCTGCGGCGCTGAACCGGCTCAGCGGGCCCGCGAGGGCTGGCGCATCGCCGGATCGCCCATGGTGATGACGCGGGCGTCGGACCCGCTGGGATAGTAGGGCGGACGCGGCCCCATCGGCAGGCGCCCGGTCACCGGGTCGCGCGGCGCGCCGGTGACGCCATAGGGCCCGGAGCGGGGCAGGCCCGGGCGGGCGGGAATCACCTCGGGCGGATGGCTGTAGATCGGCGGCTGGTAGATCGGCAGGGCCTGGCCATAGTCGACCGTCGGGCGCTGGCGCCACGTCCCCGCCCTCACCCGCCGCACCGGGCAGCCATCGCAGCGATAGATGTGGCGGGTCACGAGGGTGCCGTCCGGCAGGTGCTCGTCGGTGATGACGATGCTGCGGGTCTGGGCGACGGCCGGTGCGGTCGCCCCGGCAGCCACGAGGAACGCAACGCCGAGCAGCGCCCCGAGAGGGAGCGCGATGCGATGCGAGGGCACGATGCGGGACATGGCAGGACCTCCCGGATGACGCGGGTCGGCCCGCGTGGCTGTCGCCAAGTCTAACCCAGCTCGGGCCCGGCCGCAGGCGCCGCGGGCCGCGGCGGGGCTTCATCCTTGATTCATCATGAACGCGCCCGGCGCGGCATGGTGCCCATCGCGGGCCGCATAGCCGAATACCGCCGCATCGCCAGCCAATACGACCACTGCGACTTAAGTCTCATCAACCATTGTCGAGGCGACAAAGCGTCGCTGCGCGGATTAGTCCTAGGACAGCGGTTCCTCGCGCGGAACCGGCAACGACAAGAAGAAGCAGTCGCGGCCACGCCGCCAACTTGCCACCCCAATTCAGGAAGGAAACACCCCATGACCATGGCCACGGCTGCGGGCGCGCCGGTAACCCCGCGTCCCATGACTGCTGAGGAGCGGAAGGTCATTCTCGCATCCTCGCTCGGTACCGTCTTCGAATGGTACGATTTCTACCTCTACGGCTCCCTGGCCGTGATGATCGGCGCGCAGTTCTTCGCGCCCTTCGACGCCAATACGCGCGCCATCTTCGCGCTGCTGGCCTTCGCCGCCGGCTTCCTCGTGCGCCCGTTCGGCGCCCTCGTCTTCGGCCGCCTCGGTGACCTCGTCGGCCGCAAGTACACCTTCCTCGTGACGATCCTCATCATGGGCGCCTCGACCTTCCTGGTCGGCCTGCTGCCCTCCTACGCCACGATCGGCTGGATCGCCCCGGTCATCCTCATCATCCTGCGCATGCTCCAGGGCCTGGCGCTGGGCGGCGAGTATGGCGGCGCCGCGGTCTATGTGGCCGAGCACGCCCCCGTCGGCCGCCGCGGCTTCTACACCGCCTGGATCCAGACGACGGCGACCATCGGCCTGCTGCTGTCGCTGCTCGTCATCCTCTCCATCCGCGTCTATCTCGGCGAGGCCGAGTTCGCGGCCTGGGGCTGGCGCGTTCCCTTCCTGCTGTCGATCTTCCTCCTCGCCATCTCGGTGTGGATCCGTCTGCAGATGAACGAGAGCCCGGCCTTCCAGAAGATGAAGGCGGAAGGCACCGGCTCGAAGGCGCCGCTGTCGGAGGCTTTCGGCCAGTGGAAGAACGCCAAGATCGCCCTGCTCGCCCTGTTCGGCCTCACCGCCGGCCAGGCCGTGGTCTGGTACACCGGTCAGTTCTACGCCCTGTTCTTCCTGCAGAGCATCCTCAAGGTGGACCTGTTCACCTCGAACGTGCTGATTGCCTGGTCGCTGATCCTCGGCACCGGCTTCTTCATCGTGTTCGGCTCGCTGTCGGACAGGATCGGCCGCAAGCCGATTATCATGGCCGGCTGCCTCATCGCCGCCGTCACCTTCTTCCCGCTCTTCGCCGCGCTGACCAAGGCCGCCAACCCGGCCCTGCACCGCGCCCACGAGCAGGTGAAGGTGGTGCTGACCGCGGATCCCGCGGGCTGCGGCAACGTCTTCAATCCGGTCGGCACCCGCGTGTTCACGGCGCCCTGCGACGTGGCCCGCGTGGGTCTGGCCAACCAGGCCATCAAGTATGACCTGGTGAACGGCCCCGCCGGCTCGGGCGCTTCGGTCACGGTCAACGGCACGGCGGTTCCGATCGACGCGCAGTACGTGGCCAACCTCACCCGCGCCACCCAGGCCGCCGGCTACCCGGCCCCGAACAATCCCGAGATCATCAAGGTCAACGGCTTCTTCGCGGCGCTCGGCAGCGGAACCGCCCTGTGGATCATCGGCATCCTGACGATCCTCGTCATCTACGTGACGATGGTCTACGGCCCGATCGCCGCGGCCCTGGTCGAGCTCTTCCCGACCCGCATCCGCTACACCGCCATGTCGCTGCCCTACCATATCGGCAACGGCTGGTTCGGCGGCCTGCTGCCGGCGACCTCCTTCGCCATGGTGGCGGCCACCGGCGACATCTACTACGGCCTCTGGTACCCGATCGTGATCGCCCTGATGACCTTCGTCATCGGCGTGCTCTTCGTGCCCGAAACCAAGGACCGCGACATCTTCACCTACGACCACTGACGGTCGCGCCTTCCACCGATCGACTGCGCAGCGCCGGGGCCCTCCCCGGCGCTGCTGCTTTGTGACGGCCAGATGACGCTAGGTCATGCGTCTTTGCAAAAATGCAATTGTTAACTGGCGACGATTTAGGCGATTTCGCATTCTCGTGATTGGAAAGTGAGCAGCCGAGGGTCCATCTCACGGGCGTCGACGGCGGACACCTCCCGCCGACAGCTGAACACAACTCGCGGCGGGCGTGTCCCTCCCCCCGCGAATGATCCGATGGAGATCGTCATGAAGAAGCTCATCCTCGCTGCCGTGCTGGCCGCCCCCCTCGCCGCCCCGGCCCTCGCCCAGTCCGAGACCGCCGGTTCGGTCACCGAGGCCGCTGCCGTCACGCAGTACCAGACCCAGGCCCCGCGCGAGTTCGCCGCCCGCCGCTTCGCCAACCCGGCCGCGGTGACGCAGGCCCAGCAGGTCCAGATCGACCGCCAGGGCAACCCCTACAACTACTGAACTGCTCCGCCTCAGGGCGGAACCAGCAACGCCGGGGCCGCAAAGCCCCGGCGTTTTCGTTTGCACGGGTCTTCCCATGGGCCGGGTTGCCAGCGGCGGCGCCGCGGGCGGATAGTCACCCGGTCCGCCGGAAGACCGGGCGCGGCGCACTGGCCGCAGGGAGGCCCGCCATGACGCAACCCACGCTCGACGATCTCGCCGCCATGGTCCCTCACGGGGCGAAGTTGGCGCTCCCCGTGGATTATGCCGGCGTCTCCATGGCGATGACCCGGCCGCTCATCGCGCGGGGCCTGCGCGACCTCCACGTCGTCTGCCTGCCGACCGGCGGCATGCAGCCCGACATGCTGATCGGCGCGGGCTGCGTCGCCACCATCGAGACCAGCGCCATGACGCTCGGCGAGGCGGGCGGCGCGCCCTGCTTCACCCGGGCCGTGCGGGAAGGCTCCGTCAAGGTGATGGACGCCACCTGCCCTGCCGTCCATGCGGGCTTCCTGGCGGCGCAAAAGGGCGTGCCTTTCGCCACCCTGCGCGGCATGATCGGCACCGACCTCCTCGCCAACCGGCCGGACTGGAAGGTCATCCAGAACCCCTTCTCCGACGAGCCGGATCCGATCGTCGCCATCCCCGCCATCCGGCCGGACGTGGCGATCTTCCACTGCCCCATGGCCGATCGCGACGGCAATGTCTGGATCGGCCGCCGCCGCGAGCTCGCCAGCCTCGCCTATGCCGCCGAGCGCACCATCGTCACCGTCGAGCGCATCGTCGAGACGAGCCTGCTGGCCGATGAGGTGACCGCGGCGGGCGTCCTCCCCGCCCTCTATGTCGAGGCGGTGGCGGTGGCGAAGAATGGCGCCGCGCCCATTGGCCTGTGGGGCGAATATCCCGCCGACATGGAGGCCATCGGCCGCTATGCCCGCGAGGCGCGCACGCCGGAGGGCTTCCGCGCCTTCCTCGACGGCGCCGACCGCCTGCTGGAGGCGGTGTGATGGTTCTTGTCCTGCCGCGCGAGCGCCTGATCGTCGCCATTGCCGGCCTGCTCGACGGCGTCCGCCATGTCGCGGTCGGCGCCTCCTCCCCCATTCCGGCCGCCGGCGCCATGCTGCTCAGGGCGCTCGCCGAGCGCGACGGCAAGCCGCGTGTGCGCATCTCCATCCTCGGCTCGCGCGAGCACAACTTCTTCACCAACGGCTCGGCCGAGCTCTTCGACTGCGCCGGCCAGGGGCGCATCGACGCCTTCTTCCTCGGCGGCGGCCAGATCGACGGCGAGGCCAACATCAATCTCGTGGGCACCGGCGACTATCCGCGCAACCCCGTGCGCTGGCCCGGCTCCTTCGGCTCGGCCTATCTCTATTTCGTCGTGCCGCGCGTCATCCTCTTCCGCGAGGAACACACGCCCCGCGTCTTCGTCGAGAAGGTCGATTTCGTCTCGGCGCCCGGCACCAGCGATGGCGAGGTCTACCGTCCCGGCGGGCCGCACGCCCTCCTCACCAGCCTCGCCCTCTTCTCCTTCGACAAGGCGAAGCGCCGGTTCCGGCTGGAGAGCGTCCATCCCGGCCACAGCCTCGCCGAGGTCAAGGCCGCGACCGGCTTCGCCTTCGACCATGATGAGGTGGTGCCGGCGACGCCCGACCCGGATCCCGCCACCCTCGCCCTGCTGCGCGGCCGGGTGCTGACGGAGCTCGAGGAGACCTATCCGCAATTCGCGCGGCAGATGGCGGCGGAGTTGCGCGGGACCGCCGCGGCCTGACGGGCGGCCTCAGCCGAGGCCGATGGCGCCCTCGGCGGCCAGCCGGTCGATCTCGCCGTCGCTAAAGCCAGCCTCCGCCAGCAGCGAACGCGTGTGCTCGCCGAGGCGAGGCGCCGGCCGGTGCGGCACGGCCTGCGTTTTCGACCAGCGCGTCGCCGGCTGGATCTTGCGGATCCGTCCTTCGCTCGGATGATCGACGACGGGGAGGAGGTTCACCGCCTGGACCTGCGGGTCCTCGAGGATCGAACCGAAATCGTGGACAGGCACGAAGGGAATGTCGGCCCGCTCCAGCAAGTCCATCCATTCGGCCGTCGTCCGCTCGCGGAACGTGGCGGCGACCTCGGCATAGAGCGCGTCGATATGCTCGGTGCGCGTCTTGATCGAGACGAGGCGCGGGTCGGAGGCAAATTCATCAGCCCGGCCCGTGGCTTCGTAGAAAGACTTCCACTGCTTGTCATTGTAGACGAGCGCGCAGATGAAGCCGTCGCGGGTGCGATAGGGACGACGCTCCGGCGACAGGAGGCGCTGGTAGCCGCCCTCACCCAATGGCGGGTCGAAGGTGAGCCCGCCAAGATGGTCGGCCAGCGTCAGGCCGACCATGGTCTCGAACATCGGCACGTCCAGCCGCTGCCCCTCGCCGGTCTTCTGCCGGTGATAGAGCGCGGCGGAAATGGCCCCGACCGCCGCGAGGCCCACCACCCGGTCGGCGATGGCCGCGGGGACATAGCGCGGCGTGCCGTCGCCCGCGCGCGCGATGAGGAACGGCAGCAAGGCCGCCCCCTGGATCAGGTCGTCATAGGCCGGGCGGGCCGCATAGGGCCCCTCCTGGCCATAGCCGAACATGCCGGCATAGAGGATGTCGGGCCGCACCGCCCGGACATCGTCATAGCCGAGGCCGAGCCGCCCCATGGCCTGCGGGCGGATGTTGTAGGCGAGGACATCGGCCCCCTCGCAGAGCCTGAGCAGCGCCGCCCGCCCGCCGTCGCTCTTGAGGTCCAGCACGATCGACCGCTTCGACCCGTTGGCATTGAGGAACAGCGCCCCCATGCCGTGGTGGCGCGCCGGGCCGATATAGCGGACGGGATCGCCCCCCGGCGCCTCGACCTTGATGACGTCGGCGCCGAGTTCGGCGAGCCCCTGCGTCGCCGAGGGGCCCATCATCACCGTCGTGAGGTCGAGGATGCGGACGCCCGCGAGCGGTCCCACGGCCCCCTCAGCCCTTCGGCGAGTAGTCGCGGCCCTTCACCAGGCGCGTCGGCGTATAGGTCATCACGCATTCGCCGCGCTGGTTGATGACGCGGTTGCGCGTCTTCACGATGCCACGGCCGGCCTTCTTGGTCGGGCGGGATTCCAGCACCTCGCATTCCACATGCAGCGTGTCGCCGGCAAAGGTCGGCCCCTCGACATTCAGCTCCATGCCGAGGAACGACAGGCCGACGCCCTGGACCACGGTCTGCATGAGGAGCCCTTCCGCGAAGGAATAGACCAGCGCGCCCGGCACCAGCCGCTTGCCGGCGAACAGCGATTCCTCGGCGAGATATTCCATGTTGGTGAAGAGCACCTCGACCATGCCGGTGACGCCGACGAACATGGTGATGTCGGCCTCGGTGACCGTGCGGCCGATGGTCTTGAACTTCATCCCGACCGGCGTGTCCTCGAACCGCAGGCCAAGGCCCACCGTCATCATCTCGTCCGCCATGTCGTCCTCCCGGCTTGTTCTGGTGGGGCGGTGCTACGGGAGGGCAGCGAATTCGTCAACACGATCATCATGATCACATAGGTGATGATCACTCCCCTCCCACGGCCCTCAGTTCATGGTGATGCCGTTCTCCTTCACCACCTTGTCCCAGCGGGCGAGCTCGGCGGTGATGTAGGCGCCATACTCGGCCGGCGTGGAGCCGAGCGGCGTGGTCTGCTGCTCCTCGAGACGGGCGAGGAAGTCCTTGTTGCGCAGCGCCGTCATCATGGCCGCATTGACCTTGGTGACGATCTCGGCCGGCGTGCCTGCCGGGGCAACGATGCCCTGCCAGGCGCCGACCTCGACATCCTGCAGCCCTAGCTCCGTGAGGGTCGGGATGTTCGGCAGGGCGGCGAGCCGATCCTTGCTGGTGACCGCCAGCGGCTTCAGACGGCCGTCCTTGATGAAGGGCAGCGAGGAATTGATCGTGTCCGACATGAAATGCACGCGCCCGCCCGCGAGGTCGACCAGCGCCGGCGCACTGCCGCGATAGGGCACGTGCGTGACCTTGGCGCCGATGCGCCCGAGCAGCAGCGCCGTGCCGAGATGGGTGATCGAGCCGTTGCCGGTGGAGGCATAGGAGAGCTTGTCGGCATTGGCCTTCACATAGGCCACGAACTCGTCGACCGTGTTCACCGGCATCTGCGGATGAACCTCGAGGACCATCGGCACGGTGGCGGTGAGCCCGACCGGAACGAAGGATTTCACGTCATAGCCGAGGCGCGGATAGAGCGCCGGGCTGATGGCGATGGCCGAGGTGTTGTAGAAGAGGTTGTAGCCGTCGGGGGCAGCCGAGGCGATCTCCTGCGCCGCGATATTGCCATTGGCGCCGCCACGGTTCTCGATGACGATGCTCTGCCCCAGCGGCTCGGTCATGTACTGGGCGAGCTGCCGCGCCACGATGTCGGTCGGCCCGCCCGGCGCAAAGCCCACCAGCATCCGGACCGGCCGCGACGGATAGGACTGGGCCCGCAGGATGCCGGGTGCGGCCAGCGTGAGGCCCAGCGCCGAGGCGCCCCAGGTGAACGAGCGGCGGGTGGTCATGGGCGCATCTCCTCGACATGGCCTCGCCACGGCGGGTGGGCATCAGTCGCCTTGCAACGGTCATCCGCGCAGCAGGCTGCCGATGCGGCCGAAGCGGGCCATCGGCCCTTCTGTGTGTGTCCCCCGTGACGGCCAAAATGTCGCAAGGGTCTCGTTGTCCGTCAATCTGATTTCGATTATCACATGCTTGATTGGTGCTTTGAGGGCTCCGCATGCCGCGTCCGCGCAAGAGTTTCGACACCGGCGGGGTGAAGTCGGCCACGCGCGTGCTGGCCCTGCTGGAACTGTTTGACAGCCTGCAGCGCCCGGCGGGCGTGACCGAGATCGCCCGCGCCCTCGGCATTCCCCAGTCGAGCACGTCCATGCTGGTCAACGGCCTGATCGACCTCGGCTATCTCGCCGCCCTGCCCGACCGGCGCGTGCAGCCGACGCAGCGCGTCTCGGTGCTTGGCCGGTGGATCGACGAGCGCATCACCGACGGACGGGTCGCCCGCCTGATGGAAGAGCTCGGCGAGGCGACGGGCGAGACGATCCTCCTCGGCATCGCCAGCGACGTGCACGTCGTCTACATCGCCGTGCGCCCGGCAACGCGCGCCATGCGCCTCCACATTCCCGCCGGCACGCGGCGTCCCCTCGCCGAATCGGGCATGGGCCTGACGCTGCTCTCCGCCATGCCGGAAGAGGAGATCGCCCGCCGGATCGCCCGGGCGGAGCTGTCGCGGGAGGCGGACCGGCCGCCGCTCGACCCCGCCACGATCCACGCCGAGATCGCGGCCATCCGCCGCCGCGGCCATGCGCTGTCCGCAAGCCGCATCGTTCCGGGGGCCGGCATCGTCTGCACGCTGCTTCCGGCAGCAGCCGGCGCCCAGCCCATGGCCATCGGCATCGGCGGCCAGGCCTTCGAGGTGGTTGAGCGCGAGGAGGCCTTCGCCGCCCTCCTCCACCGGGAGATCGCCCGGCATTTCACGCCCTGACCTCGGCGGGTTCACCGGCGAGTAACCAATCCGCAGCCCAGGCTCACCTAAGGGCATGTTTACGCGGCCAAATTCACAGAACATTTAGCGCTAATTGCCCAGAAATTGGCCAGAACAGGGGGAACCCCCTGCCCAAGGACCAGCGCCAATGATCGCCCGCCCCTCCGTCCCGACTGCGCCGCGGCGTCTGATGCGGCTTGCCCGCTCCGCCCGGCATGTGCTGCGGCGGTTCCGCACAGACCGTTCCGGCGCCATCGTCCAGCTCTTCGCCGTTGCCCTGCTGCCGATCATCGGCATTGCCGGCGGCGCGGTCGACTACACCATGGCGAGCGGCCGCAAGGTGCGCCTTCAGAGCGCCCTCGACGCCGCCACCCTCGCCGCCACCCGCTCGGTGACGGCCAGCTCGACCAACGCCCAGATCACCCAGATCGTTCGCAACCATCTTAACGCCAACCTCGATTTCGGCGCGCAGGTGTCGCTCACCGTCGTGGTCGATGCGGCCGCCCGCAAGGTCGACGCCAGCGCCACGCTGGCCCACCAGCCCTATCTGCTGCCGGTGATCGGCATCTCCTCGATTCCGGTTGGCGCGCAGTCCTCATCGCAGCTCGGCCGCGCCCTGATCGAGGTCGCCCTCGTCCTCGACAATTCCGGCTCCATGGCCGGCTCGCGCATCACCACGCTACGCTCGTCGGCGACCGACCTGATGAAAAAGGTCCTCGACATGGCCTATATCCAGGGCGACGCGAAGGTGGCCGTCGTGCCCTTCGCCTCCATGGTCAATGTCGGATCGAACAATGCCGGCGCGAGCTGGATCGACAGCCAAGGCACCTCGCCCATCCACAACGAGAATTTCTCGACCGGCGTAAGCCGCCTGACGCTCTATTCGCAGATGCGCAACGTCTCCTGGGGCGGCTGCGTCGAGGCGCGGCCCTCGCCGCACGATGTCACCGACACCGCGCCCACCAGCGGCAACCCGGCGACGCTCTTCGTCCCCAGCTTCGCGCCGGACGAGCCCGACGAGGGCACCTGGTGGTCGTTCTACAACAACTACCTGGGCGACGGCTCCTGCCAGACCGGGCTTGGCACCGACACGCTATCCCGCCAGCGCCGCACCTGCAAATACAACGGCGCCACGCCCGACACCTCGCTCGCCAACGGCACGCGGCGCGGGCCCAACCAGCTCTGCGACTCCAACCCGATCATTCCCCTGACCGCCAGCCAGACGACGCTGACCACCGCGCTGACGGCGATGCCGGCCTATGGCGGCACCAACCTGCACGAGGCGGTGATGTGGGGCTGGCGGGTGCTGTCACCCGAGCCGCCCTTCACCGAGGGCCGCGCCTACAACACCGCCGACAACCGCAAGATCATGGTGCTGATGACCGATGGCGCCAACGACGCGATCGGCCTGCCGAACATGAACGGCTCGTTCTATTCGGCCTATGGCTATTCAGCGGCCGGCCGCCTCGGCACCACCTCCAGCAACCGCTCGGACATCGTCGCCAAGATGAACGAGAAGACGCTGACGGCCTGCACCAACGCCAAGGCGCTGGGCATCCAGATCTACACGGTGGGCTTCTACGTCACCGATGCGACCGCGCAGTCCATCCTGCAGCAATGCGCCACCAACCCGTCCATGGCGCTGCTGGCCGATTCCGACCAGGGCCTCGCCAATGCCTTCGACGCCATCGGCGACCACATCAAGCGCCTGCGCCTGACGAACTGACAAGGGAACTGGTGCCGGCTGAGGGGATCGAACCCCCGACCTTCGGTTTACAAAACCGCTGCACTACCGCTGTGCTAAGCCGGCCACCGTGCCCTTCGCCTACCAATGGTGGCCGCCTGTGGCAAGACGGCCGTTGCCGCACCCGCGACTCCACGGCACTATGGGGTCTTCACCGGCGGTTAACCCTTCACGCGCCTTATGGATGCCTCTTTTGTTTGGCTCCTGTGCGGCCATCGTCGGCGGTTCGCTCCGCCGCTCGGTCGCTGCGCAGCCCTCCCCCGAGGGAACGGCGATGATGGTTCGCTGCTGCTTCGATGGGGGGAACGTGCCAAAGCGTGACGAGGCCGTTGCGTATGCGTAACCTGACCCGCGACCCCGTGCGTGGTGCCCGTTCGGCGCGCGCCGACGCCCCCCGCTTCCCCTGGTTCACCGTGCTTGCGCTGTCGGCGGGTCTTGCCGGCCTCGCGACGCTGGCCCTGAAGACGCGCACGATCGAGCGCGCCGAGGCCGCGACCGCGCCGGTGACCATCGGCGCCGGGCAGCCTGCTCTGGTGACGCTCGGCTCCTTCGCGCCGCTGCTGGATCCCGCCTACGACCTCGGCGCCGGCCGCCAGACCTTCGCCACGGCCCGCCCCCTCGCCGCCCATATCCACGCGCCGGCTCCCGCGGCGCAGGCCGCCCCTGCCCTGCCGACCGGCCCGCTGGTGCTGGCGAGCCTGCCCGGCCGCGATGTCGGTCTCGAGAGCCGGCCGGGCCTGCCGCTTGCCCCCATGCCGCTCGCCCGTCCGGGCAGCGCCGGCGCCGCCGCCGCCGAGGAGGACGAGGACGGCCCCGACACGACCCTGGTCGCGCCGCTGCCGATGCGCCGGCCCTCCGACGCGCCCGCCGCCGCCGCGACACCCGAAGCGCCGCGCATCGCCACCCGCCGCAACGGCCGCGAGCAGCAGGCCGCCGCCGCGCCCGCTCCGGCCCAGCCGGATGGCCGCAACTTCTTCGAGCGCCTCTTCGGCCCCCGCCGCGACGGCCAGGGCGACGGCCCGCAGCTCGCCTATGCCCCGAGCGACGGCAATCTCGGCACCGATGCCGGGGCCTCCCGCGGTGGCGGCCTCGGCGGCGGTTTCTCCTTCGGGATCGGCGGCCCGGCGCCGCGTCCGCCCATGGGCGTCGCGATCTATGACATCGGCTCGCGCATGGTCTACCTGCCGAACGGCGAGAAGCTGGAGGCCCAGTCCGGCCTCGGCGCCTATCGCAACGACGTCCGCTATGCCCATGTGCGGATGCGCGGCCCGACCCCGCCGCATGTCTATGACCTGACCGAGCGCGAGGCACTGTTCCACGGCGTGCGCGCCATCCGCCTCAACCCGGTTGGCGGCAGCCAGGCCATCCATGGCCGCGCCGGCCTGCTCGCCCACACCTACCTGCTCGGGCCGAACGGCGACTCCAACGGCTGCATCTCCATCAAGGACTACGATCGCTTCCTGCAGGCCTTCCTGCGCGGCGAAATCCGCCGGCTGATCGTGGTGCGGGACCGCACCGAGGCGGTGGCCGCCGTGGCCCGCGCCAACACCCGCGTCTCCTCGCGCTGAGGCGCGGGAGAAACAAGCGGTCACATTCATGTGACAAGCACTGGACGGCGGGCCGGTTCCGGCAATTTACTGCCTCGCCGTCCGCATACCTGTCGGCGGCTGCGCCCCTGTCGGAGGACACCATGACCACGATCAATCGCCGCCATGCCCTCGCCACCGGCGCTGCGGCCCTCGCCGCCCCGGCTTTCCTCACCGCCGCCTCCCGCGAGACCTTCGCCCAGGCTGCCGCCGCGGCCGTCCAGGCCCCCGGCTTCTACCGCTACAAGGTCGGCGACATCACCGTCACCGCCATCAATGACGGCTTCTTCGCCCGTCCGCTCGAGGGCTTCGTCCGCAATGCCGAGCTGCCGGCGGTTCAGGCTGCCATGGCCTCGGCCTTCCTGCCGACCAATGCCGTCCCGATCCCCTTCAACACCCTCGTCGTCGAGACCGGCGGCAAGGTCGTCCTGCTCGACACCGGCAACGGCAATACCGGCGCTCCGACCTCGGGCACCTGGATGGCGAATTTCCGCGCCGCCGGCTTCGATCCGGCCACCGTCTCCTCGGTGATCATCAGCCACTTCCACGGCGACCACATCAACGGCATCCGCCTGCGCGACGGCACCGCCGTCTTCCCGAATGCCGAGATCCAGGTTCCGGAGCCGGAATGGGCCTTCTGGATGTCGGACGAGCGCATGAACGCCGCTCCGGAGGCCATGCGCGGCGCCTTCCAGAACTGCCGCCGCGTCTTCTCGCCGGTCGCCTCCGCCGTGAAGCAGTTCAAGCCGGGCGCGGAAGTGGCCCCGGGCGTGACCTCGATGCCGGCCTATGGCCACTCGCCGGGCCACAGCGTGTTCATGATCTCCTCGGGCAATGCCAAGCTCGTCTACATGGCGGACGTGACCAACCACCCCGCCCTCTTCGTGCGCAATCCCGACTGGTCGGCGATCTTCGACATGGATGCCGATGCCGCCCGCGCGACCCGTCGCCAGCTGCTCGACATGGCGGCGAGCGAGAAGACCCGCGTGCACTTCTACCACGCGCCCTTCCCGTCCAACGGCTACATCGCCAAGGACGGCGCCGGTTTCCAGCTCGTCCCGGCCCAGTGGACCCCGTCCATCTGACCTGACGCCCAGCGCTCTGATCGGAAGGCCCGCCGGCAACGGCGGGCCTTTCGCATGGGGGCATCCGCTTGCCGCCGGATTGACACATTGTCGCAACCCGGCGCATTCATGGGGCACGCGACGGCGGCCGCCCGCAAGGGACGGCCACGGGAATGCGGTGCGTGGCGGGCCTCATGGCCCTCCGCAAGGCCGCAGCTGCCCCCGCAACTGTAAGCGGTGAGCCCTCCCCCATCAGCCACTGACGCCCCGTTCGGGCTTCGGGAAGGCGGGGACCGGGCGACGACCCGCGAGCCAGGAGACCGGCCGACGCGACGTCACTGTCCGTGCGTGCGGGAGGCGCGCCCGGGAGCGGTCCCTTCCGCTTGATCCGTGACACCACCGTCGCGGACGTTTGGCCTCTTCAGGCCGGAATTCCGCGACCATCTGGGTCCGCAGCGGAGTTCCGCCATGCCTGTCGTTTCCCGTCTCCCCCGTCGTCAACGTCTTTCCGTTCTGCTCGCCACGGCGGCGGTGATTCTCGTTCCCGGTCCCGTCGCAGCGCAGCAGCCGCCGCTCCCCGCGGCGCAACTGCCCGAAATCACCGTGTTCGGCGCCAGCAACGTGCCGCTGGAGGCCCCGCGCGTCGGCTCGGCCGTCACCGTCATCACCGCCGAGGACATCGCCAACCAGGGCGCGGCAAGCGTCCCGGACGTGCTGCGCCTCGTGCCCGGCGTCGCCGTCAACCAGTCCGGCGGCCGCGGCAGCCTCACCCAGACGCGCGTGCGCGGCGCCGAATCCAACCAGGTCCTGGTGGTGGTCGACGGCATTCCCATCAACGACGTGAACTCGGGCGATGCCGACCTCGCCAACCTGCCGGTGGACAGCATCGCGCGGATCGAGGTGATCCGTGGCCCGCAATCCGGTATCTGGGGCCCCAATGCCCAGGCTGGCGTCATCTCCATCACCACCAAGTCGGGCCGCGGCCTCGCCAAGCCTGAGCTGACGGCGCGGATCGAGGGCGGGTCCTTCGGCACGCTCCAGGGCTCGGCGACCGTCCGCGGCGCGCAGGGTCCCTTCCACGCCGCCATCTCCATTTCGGGCCTGCGCTCCGGCGGCTTCGTCGTCGCGCCCGGCACCACGCGGCCCAACGGCTCGGACATGGGCTCGCTCTCCGCCAAGATCGGCGCGGACCTTGCCGACTGGTTCGACGTCGAGGGCGTGTTCCGGATGGTCAGCCGCAGCGGCTTCTACAATCCCGGCAACACCGCCTTCGGACCGGGCTTCGTCACCGATCCGAACTACGGCTTCCTTGCCGCCGGCACCGGGCGCAACACCGCCAACGACATCCAGGGCCGTGTCGCCGCCACTGCCAAGCTGCTCGACGGGGCCTGGACGCATCGCTTCTCCGCCGACACCTCGCAGCAGTCGACCAATGCCCGCGACAGCTATGTCTCGGCCTTCGGCTTCCTCGAGAGCCAGGGCTTCTGGTCGCGCACCGAGCGCAACCGGGCGGAGTACCGCTCGGCCTATACGTTCGAGACGCCCGGCCTGCTCGGCGCCCGCCACACCGTCGTCGGCGGCGCCGACATCACCCGCGAGCATTTCCGCTACTACTACGAGAGCGATGGTTTCTTCGGGCCCTTCGTCAACGACACCTATGCCGGCGCGGGCCGCTCGCGCGAGCGCAAGGGCCTGTTCGGCGAGTATCTCGTCAGCCTGCCGACCGGCCTGTCGCTCTCCGGCGCGCTCCGCCAGGACTGGAACTCTGCCTTCCGCAATGCGCTGACCTGGCGCGTGACGGCGGCCCAGACGCTTGGCACCGGCACGAAGCTGCACGCATCGATCGGCAAGGGCGTGACCAACCCGACCTTCTTCGAGCTCTTCGGCTTCTTCGCCAATTTCACCGGCAACCCGACGCTGCGGCCTGAACATTCCATCGGCTGGGATGCCGGCATCGAGCAGCGCTGGTTCGGCGGCAAGCTCGTGACCGACGTCACCTATTTCCGCGCCAGCGTGCGCGATGCCATCGTCCAGTCCGGCGGCACGGCGATCAACCTGCCCTTCGAGACGACCCGCCAGGGCGTCGAGGTGGCAGTGACGGCGCGCCCGCTCGGCTGGCTGTCGATCACCGGCTCCTACACCTACACGGACACCCAGTCGGCCGAACTCGTCGGCGGCGTCTATGTCGGCAAGGAGGCGCTGCGCCGTCCGCGCCATGCCGCGAGCCTCTCGGCGGTGGCGACCCTGCCGGACGACAAGACGAAGGTCACAGTCACCGTCGCCCACAACGGCACCATGCGGGACAGCTTCTTCGGGCCGGCCGGCGCCACGGACGTGCGGCTCGGCGCCTACACGCTGGTGGGCGCGCAGATCTCCCACGAACTCAACCGCAATGCGACCGTCTATGTGCGCGGCGAAAACCTCTTCGGCCAGCGCTACCAGGAGGTCTTCGGCTACCAGGGGCCGGGCGCTGCCGTCTATGCCGGCATGCGCGTGAAGCTCGGCGGCGAGTGAGCCGCCGCGCCGCGGTTTAAACCGTTTCGCATCGCTGCCTTGCCGCGCCCCCGTCGACAGGGGCGCGGCTTTCGGCCAGTCTCCCGCTCGGCAGACGAGCGGGCCGGCAGTGCCCGCCGCATCGGGAGGATCAGCATGTCTCAGCGTATCGCAGTGGTCACGGGCGCAGGCTCCGGCATCGGGCGGGCTTCGGCCCTGGCGCTCGCCAAGGCGGGCTATGCCGTTGTCGTGGCGGGCCGCCGCAAGGACGAACTGGAGAAGACCGTGGCGATGGCCGGCGGTGCGACCGTCGTCGCCGCCCCCACCGACGTCTCGGACGAGGCCTCCGTCGCCGCCCTGTTCAAGCTGGTCAAGGACCGCTTCGGCCGCATCGACGTGCTCTTCAACAATGCCGGCATGGGCGCCCAGGCCGTGCCGCTGGACGAGCTGCCGATCGAGAAGTGGCGCCAGGTCGTCGACGTCAACCTCACCGGCTCGTTCCTCTGCGCCCGCGAGGCCATGCGGATGATGCGCGCGCAGACCCCGAAGGGCGGCCGCATCATCAACAACGGCTCCATCTCCGCCTATGCGCCGCGCCCCTATTCCGCGCCCTACACGGCGACCAAGCATGCGGTGCTCGGCCTGACCAAGGCCATCTCCCTGGACGGCCGCGCCGACAAGATCGTCTGCTCGCAGATCGACGTCGGCAATGCCGCCACCGAGATGACCGAGCGCATGGCGAATGGCGTCCTGCAGGCCGATTTCACCACCAAGGTCGAGCCGCGCATGGACGTCCGCCACGTCGCCGACGCCGTGGTCCACGTCGCCAACCTGCCGCTCGACGTCAACGTCCTGACCATGACCATCATGGCCAATGACATGCCCTTCGTCGGGCGCGGCTGAGGCGTCAGGCCGTCTCGACCCTGAGCCAGGCGAGATAGGCCTCGTCCCCCTCCGGCACGTCGACCACCAGGAAGGCCGGCGTGTCGTAGGAATGGGCCTCGCGGAAACGGGCCTGCGCCTCGGCGAGGCGTGAGCGCACCGTCTTGAGGATCATCACCACCTCCTCGGCGCGCTCCACCTGGCCCTTCCAGCGGTAGAGGGAGCGCATGCCGGGGAGGATGTTGGCGCAGGCGATCAGCCGGTGCTCCATCAGCTCCTCGGCGATGGTCTCAGCCTCGACAAGGCTCGCAGCGGTCGTATAGACCAGCACGACGTCATCCGGCTTCTCGGTTCGCGTCACCTGTTCCTCCCTGTCCGGCGGATCTTCCCTTGGCCGACCTGCGCCCCGACCCGAAGAAGATCGCCTTCGTCGCCTCGCCTGCGCCCGAGGCCCAGGAGGCCATCGAGCGGCTGACTGCCCGCTATGGCAATGTCGCGGGTGACGAGGCCGAGGTCGTGGTGGCGCTCGGCGGCGACGGCCTGATGCTGCAGACGCTGCACAAGTACATCTCCTCGGGCAAGCCGATCTACGGCATGAACCGCGGCTCCGTCGGCTTCCTCATGAACGAATATGCCGAGGATGGGCTGATCGAGCGCATCTGGACCGCCGAACGCTCGGTGATCCATCCGCTGGCCATGACCACCATCGACATCCACGGCGAGCGGCAGGACGCGCTGGCCATCAACGAGGTGTCGCTGCTGCGCGAGACCTCGCAGGTGGCGAAGCTGCGCATCTCGGTCGATGGCCATGCGCGCATGGACGAGCTCATCGCCGATGGCGTTCTCATCGCCACGCCCGCCGGCTCGACCGCCTACAATCTCTCCGCGAACGGCCCGATCCTGCCGCTCAACGCGACGCTGCTGGCGCTCACCCCCATCTCGCCCTTCCGGCCCCGGCGCTGGCGCGGCGCGCTGCTGCCCGACCGGGTGGCACTCACCATCGAGGTGCTGGAATCGGCCAAGCGCCCGGTCAGCGCCACCGCCGACCACCACGAGGTCCGCGACGTCGCCAAGGTCTCGGTGGAGATGGACCGGACCAAGTCCATGATCCTGATGCACGATCCCGGCCACAGCCTCGACGAGCGGATCCTGCGCGAGCAGTTCGGCGCCTGACGGCCGCCATCAGCCTTAACGGTCCGCTAATCGCCGGCCGGTATGGTAGCGGCGATGATCCGCATCGACTTCAACCGGCTGCGATTCCTCGTGATCGACGATAACGCGCACATGCGCCGCATCGTGCGAACCCTTCTGCATGGCTTCGGCGCCCGCGAGGTCTACGAGGCCGAAGACGGCGCGGCGGGCCTCGAGGCCTTCACCCACTACATGCCGGATATCGTCATCACCGACTGGTCGATGCCGATCTTCGACGGGCTCGAGCTCACCAGCATGATCCGCCAGCCTGGCGCCAACGCGAACCCCTATGTCGCGATCATCATGCTGACCGGCCATTCCGAAAAGAAGCGGGTGCTCGAGGCGCGTGACGCCGGCGTCACCGAGTTCCTGGCCAAGCCCATTTCCGCCAAGGCCCTCTACCAGCGCATTCTCAACGTCGTGGTCAATCCGCGTCCCTTCATCAAGACGAAGACATTTTTCGGCCCGGATCGCCGACGTAACCACAATTCAAGCTATGTCGGACCCGAGCGGCGGAAGGGCGAGAAGGCCGAGATGATCAAGGTCGCCCCGCTGCTCGACAAGACCAAGAGTTCCGTGTGAGGCCGTTTCCATGACCAACCCGCCTGCCACGAAGACACCGATCAAGCCGACCGTCCGCACCGGCAAGAAGGGCGGCCTCGACGAGGCCAGCATCGACACCTTCGCCGACCACGAGGTCGTCACGCCGAAGCGCAACCTCAAGAGCTTCTCCAAGAAGGCCAAGATCAAGGTCGACGAGTTCGGCTTCGACATGGAGGCCATCGAGCGCGCCGAGGCGGCGCTGGCCGAGCTCTCCTCCGAATTCGACGACTGGATGGCCAAGGAGGTCGAGCGCCTGACCAAGGCGCGCGACGCCATCGCCGCCTCCGGCCTCGATGCGGCGACCCGCTCGGCCGTCTACACCGCCGCCCACGACCTCAAGGGCGAGGCGGCGACCTTCGGCTATCCGCTGGCCGGCCGTGTCGCCGAGAGCCTGTGCGCCCTTCTCGACGGCATCGCCGACGATACGCGCCTGCCGGTGGCGCTGGTGCTGCAACATGTCGATGCGATCCGCGCCATCGTGCGCGAGAATGCCAAGGGCACGGATCACCCGGTGGCGGTGACGCTTTCCGAGCGCCTGGGCGAGGCGACGACGGAACTGCTCGTCGCCGTCAACGGCGCGCCCTCGATCGTCCCCTGATCGATTGACCCGTCGGCCGCCTCAGGCGGCCGCCACCAGCGGGAACTCCACCGCCTCATCATCCAGCGCCTCGCGCCCGGCCACCAGGTCGCGGGCGAAGGCGCGCGCTTCATCACGGGCCGCTTCCGCCGCGAAGCGGCGAAGCTGGGCGAGCAGCACGTCGAGGTCACCGTCGGCAACCGGCGCATAGGCGGTGAGCACCCGCTCGACCATGCGGCGGCGCAGCTGGGCATCGCCTCCGCGCTGGAACGGCAGGCCGTCCTCGTGCCAGGCATCGAGCGCCGCGCGGAAGGCCGGATAGGTCGAGACCGGCAGGCCAGCGCGATCGTAGAGGGCGCGGAAGCCGGCGCCGCGGCGGTCATGGACGAAGCCCGCGGCCTGGCGCAGCGACAGGCCGGAGAGCTCGGCAAGCGCCTGTTCGAACAGCCTGACATTGCCCGAGAGCAGCGCCCGCAGCACGAGGCCGGTGGAGAGCTGGCCGGACTGGCGCAGGTGCCGCACGAGCGGCGCGATCCCCTCCCCGCCGCAGGTGGCGGCAATGGCGACGGTCGCCTTGTCGGAGGCCTCGCGGGCGATGCGCTGCGCCTTGTCCTCGGGCAGCCAGGCGCGGCCGGCGACGAAGGCGGAGAGCGCGGCGGAGAGCTTCACCACCAGCGCCTGGCGCGCACCCGCCGACAGGTCGGCGCGGGCGAACAGCGCCTCGCGAATGTCGGCATCGTCGCCGAAGCGCTCGATGATGCGGTCGATGGAGAAGGCCGGCACGTCGACCGTGTCGAGCGCGACGACGGCGAGGCAGGCCTCCAGACAGCCGACCTCGGCGATGGCGGCGGCGACGGGCGCCGGGACATGGTCGCGGCGCGCGACGGCATACTGGACGAGCGGCGCACCCGCCCCGACGAGATCGACCAGTTCGGCATCGAGCAGCAGCGGCGAATGCCGCGCCACGATGGCGGCGATCTCCGCCTGGTCCTGCAACAGGCCGACGATGACCGTGTGCGGCGCGTCCTCGGAGGGCGCGAGAGCATCGGCGAGGGCCCGCCGCACCAGCGGCGAGGGATCATCGAGCAGGGTGATCATCGCGGCCTCGGCGGCGGCGCTGTCCTCGCGGCCGAGGTCGGAATGGAGATAGGCGCGGGCGAGAGCCGCGGTCGCATCGGCCCGGTCACCGGCCGGGGCCGTCTGAATCCACCGCAGGAAATGACGTACGATCATCGGGACTGCCTGAACCGCGGCAAGGAACTGGAACGCAACGGGATTTCACGCTGCCGAACACAGACTAGGGTGCGCCGCTTAACAAAGCGTTCACCATGCTTTTTAAGTGAAATTTGGCAAAGGGATCAGCGCCGGACGTCGGGGCGCAGGAAGCTCGACAGGTCGAGCGGCTGGGCGCGCCGAGCCATGTCGACCCGCACCGGATAGAACGGCCCGCCCATGGCGCCGGCGGCGGAAGTGGCCGTGCTGCTGCTTGAGGACGAGCCCTGGGGCCCGAGGGCCGTGGCCACATTGACGCGCTGCGAGGCCGCCGCAGCGTCGCGCCCGAGCGAGGTCCAGGTGGCCGCGACGAAAGCGTTGATCGGCCCGCCGCCATTGCCCGAGAACAGCGAATGGAAGGGCCGGCCCGGATCGGCATTGATCGAGGGGATCGCCGACCAGGCGCTGGCCTGTTCCTGCGCGGCGGTGGCCGCGGCAAGCGTCGTTGCCGTTCCCGTGGCGGCGGTCGACGTGAAGGGCTGCGACTGGCCGGCCGAGAGCACCTGGTAGACCTCGGCGACCGTGCGCGGCCGGCCCTGATCGAAGAAGATGCGGCGGTTGGCATCGGCCGCGTCGGGGAAGAGCCGGGCGGCGGTCGCCTGCGGGTTGCTCTGGTTGGCGTTGATCAGCCGGACGGCGCCGCCCGACCCGAGGAAGTGGGCCATGTAGAGCTCGCCCTCGGTCGGGTTGCGACCGGTGGCCGAGCGGATCTCGGTGGCGTTGCGATTGGTGAAGGCGCCGGCCATCAGCGCGGAGACCGCCGGATCGTCGCGCAGGGCGAGGATCTGCTGGCGCGCCGCCGGATCGGCCACCGTCGGGCGTCCGCTGGAATCGCGGCCGATCTGCTCGGCATATTTTCCAAGGCCGAGATTGCGCCCCTCGTCCCTGACCATGGTGAGCCAGGTCGAATCGATGAACTGGTAGAGGCCGCGCGCGCTGGAGGTGGAGGCCTGCGCCGCCGGCTGCAGGCTCGATTCGCGCCGGGCGGTGCGCAGCAGGTAGTCGAAACCGGCGCCGGTCTTCTCGGCCGCCTCCTTGATGGCCGAAACCACCCGGTTCACGCCAGCTTCCGTGGCCGTCGTGGGACGGCTCTGCGGTTCGGCTGACGAGCGGAAGAGGAACATCTCGGTTATGTCCGGAGGGAAGGACCCGTGACCATGGAGCCTGCTCCATTATGGTAAACGAAGTCGTAACGCCCTGCCCCGCCCGAGGCCGATCATGACCGCCAGCGTCACCGCCACCACCGTCATCACCGACGACCGCCGCCATCCCCGCGGCGGCATCTACTTCGACGATTTCGAGGTCGGCCAGCTCATCCGCCACCGCATCACCCGCTCGGTGACGCAGATGGACAACGTGCTGTTCTCGACGCTGACGATGAATCCGCAGCCCCTGCACATCGACCGGCAGTTCTCCGAGGCCTCCGACTGGGGCCAGCCGCTGATGAACTCGCTCTTCACCCTCGGCCTGCTCATCGGCATCTCCGTGCCGGACACCACCAACGGCACGCTCTTCGCCAATCTCGGCATGACCGACGTGAAGTTCCCGCACCCGCTCTTCGAGAACGACACGATCCATTGCGAGAGCACGGTGACGGCCAAGCGCGAATCGAAGTCGCGCCCGACCATGGGCGTGATCGAGTTCCACCATCGCGCCTTCAACCAGAACGACAAGCTGGTGGCCGAGTGCACACGCCAGTCCCTCGTCCTCAAGCGCGGGGCCTGAGCCCATGCGCTCGCTCCTCTTCGTGCCCGCCGATTCCGAGAAGAAGCTCGCCAAGGGCCTCGAGAGCGGAGCCGATGCGCTGATCCTCGATCTCGAGGATTCGGTCTCGGCCGCCAACAAGCCGCTGGCGCGCGAGACCGCCCGCGCCTTCCTCGCCGCCCATGCCGGCACGGCGCAGCGGCCGCTGCTCATGGTGCGGGTGAACGCCCTCGATACCGGCCTCACCGATGCCGATCTCGATGCCGTGGTCGCGGCGCGGCCCGACGCCATCATGCTGCCCAAGGCCGAAGGCGGCCGCGACGTCGCCCATCTCGACGCCAAGCTGACGACGCGCGAAGCCCTCGCGGCTCTCCCCGAGGGGCGCATCCGCATCACCGTGGTGGCCACCGAGACGGCAAAGGCCGTCTTCACCCTCGGCAGCTACCAGGGCGCGAGCCCGCGGCTCTCCGGCCTCACCTGGGGCGCCGAGGACCTCTCCGCCGATATCGGCGCCGAGACCAATCGCGGCGCGGATGGCCGCCACACCGAACCCTTCCGCCTTGCGCGCGCGCTCTGCCTCATGGGGGCGGTGGCGGCCGAGGTGCAGCCCATCGACACGGTGTTCCCGGCGTTCCGCGACGAGGATGGCCTGCGGCGCGAATGCGAGGAGGCCCGCCGCGACGGCTTCACCGCCAAGATGGCGATCCATCCGGCGCAGGTGCCGGTCATCAACGCCGTCTTCACGCCCGACGAGGCGGCGATTGCCGAAGCGCAGAAGGTCGTGGCGGCCTTTGCGGCGCAGCCCGGCGCCGGCGTCGTGAACATTGGCGGCGAGATGTTCGACCGCCCGCACCTGACCCGCGCCGAGCGGCTCCTGAAGCGCGCTGGGCGCTGAACGCAGTTCCGTTTTTGGAACCGCAGCCGTTCCACAATGCCCCTCACCCTTCCCTCTCCCCGCAAGCGGGGAGAGGGGGACTTCGACGTTTGGAAGACTTTGACACCCTCTCACCAGGCCAAAACGGTGTCAGGTCGAGTACGACGCTGTCGACCCCTCTCCCCGCTTGCGGGGAGAGGGAAGGGTGAGGGGCCATCAAAAGGGGATCGGGAGGGGCTGAAGGAGCCGTAGCCCCCTGCCCTTACTCCGCCGCGAGGACGAGGTCGTCGCGGTGGATCATCTCGTTGCGGCCCTTGTAGCCGAGCACGGCCTCGATGGCCTTCGAGCTCTTGCCCATGATCTGCACCGCCGCCACCGCGTCATAGGCGACGAGGCCGCGGCCGATCTCCGCCCCGTCGGGCCCGCGGACCACCACGCAGTCGCCGCGCTCAAAGGCGCCATCGACCTTGCGCACGCCGGCCGGCAACAGGCTCTTGCCGCCCCGCAGGGCGTCCACGGCGCCTGCGTCGAGCCAGAGCACGCCGCGCGGCTCCAGCGAGCCGGCGATCCACTTCTTGCGGCTGGTGACGGGATGGGTGGGGGTGAGGAACCAGGTGCAGGGCCCGCCCGATTCGATGCGCGACAGCGGCGCGTCGTGCTTGCCCGAGGCGATGACCATGGTCGTGCCGGCGGTGGTGGCGATCTTGCCGGCCTCGATCTTGGTGGTCATGCCGCCTCGCGACAGTTCCGAGGCAGCGCCGCCCGCCATGGCCTCGATCTCCGGCGAGATGCGCGGCACGACGGGAATGAGGGTCGCGGAGGGGTCCTTCTGCGGCGGGGCGGTGTAGAGCCCGTCGATGTCCGAGAGGAGCACGAGGCAGTCGGCGCCCACCATCGTGGCGACGCGGGCCGCCAGCCGGTCGTTGTCGCCGTAGCGGATCTCGTCGGTCGCAACCGTGTCGTTCTCGTTGACCACGGGCACGGCGCGGACGCCGAACAGCGTCTCCATCGTGTTGCGGGCATTGAGATAGCGGCGGCGCTCCTCGGTGTCGTGGAGGGTCACGAGGATCTGGCCGGCGACGATGCCGTGCTGGCCCAGCACCTCCGACCAGGCGCGCGCCAGCGCGATCTGGCCGACTGAGGCGGCCGCCTGGCTCTGCTCGAGCTCCAGCGGCCCCTTGGGAAGCTTTAGCAGCGTGCGGCCGAGGGCAATGGCGCCCGAGGAGACCACCAGCACGTCGGCGCCGCGGGCCGCGTGGCGGGCGATGTCGGCGCCGAGCGTCTCCAGCCAGCCCTGGCGCAGCGCGCCCTTGGCACCATCGACGAGCAGCGAGGAGCCGACCTTCACGACGATGCGGCGGAAGGCGCCAAGCGCGGGGGGTGAATCGGAAGGGGCCATAGGGCTGTGCCGGACGCTGAGGGGCTGCCTGAAACCAAGAACCCCAGCAGGGTGGCGACCTTGCTGGGGTTCTTCAGGAAATTGGTGCGGTCGAGAGGACTCGAACCTCCACTCGGTTAAGAACTACCACCTCAAGGTAGCGCGTCTACCAGTTCCGCCACGACCGCATGCCGAGTTGCCCCGGCGAGGCGGCTGTCTAGCAGAGCGTTTCGGTGGCCGCAAGGCTCAAAGAACGCTCTGTCGACAACCTCATTCGAACTCCATGATCACCGCGTCCACGGCCAGGCTGTCGCCCGCCTTGGCGGCGATGGACTTGACCTTTCCGTCCCGCTCGGCGCGCAGCACGTTCTCCATTTTCATCGCCTCGACGACGCAGAGCGCCTCGCCCGCCTTGACCTCCTGGCCGACGGACACGGCGATCGACTTGACGAGGCCGGGCATCGGGCAGGTCAGCTTCTTGCCCGTGTCGGCGGCGGTCTTCACCGGCATCAGCGCGGCGAGCTCGGCCTCGCGGCGGGTATAGACATGCGCCGTGGTGGCGATGCCGCGATAGGCGAGCGTCACGCCGTTCGGGATGGCCTTCACCAGCAGGTTCACCACCTTGCCATCGACCTTGCCGGCAAAGACCGGCTGGCCCGGCGTCCAGGACGAGGCGACGGTGTGGGTGCGCAGCTCCGTGCCGCCGGCCCCATCGAGCAGGCGCACGGCGATGAGCCCGTCATCCTCGAAGACCTGAACATCGTGGCGGCTGCCTGCCATCAGCACCACGCGGTCGCGGTCGAAGGCGACGCGGTGGCCCTGGCGCATCTGGTGGGAAATCTTCCGCTTCCGGACGTTCTGGATGTGGTCGATGAAGGCGGCGACCGCCGCCATGACCCCGGCCGCATCGCCCTCGGGCGGACGGGCCTTGAACCCTTCCGGATATTCCTCGGCGATGAAGCCGGTGGAGAGGTTGCCGGACTGCCAGCGCGGGTGCTGCATCAGCGCGGCGAGGAAGGGGATGTTGTGCTGGATGCCCTCGATGGCGAAGGCATCGAGCGCATCGGCCTGCGCGGCGATGGCCTTGTCGCGGGTCGGCGCCCAGGTGACGAGCTTGGCGATCATCGGATCGTAGTAGAGCGAGATCTCGCCGCCCTCGTAGACGCCGGTGTCGTTGCGCACAATGGCGTCGCCCGCGGGCCCTTCCGCCGGCGGGCGGTAGGTCACGAGCCGGCCGATGGACGGCAGGAAGTTGCGGTACGGGTCCTCGGCATAGATGCGGCTTTCGACCGCCCAGCCCTTCAGCTTCACCTGGTCCTGGGTGAGGCTGAGCTTCTCGCCATAGGCGACGCGGATCATCTGCTCGACGAGGTCCACGCCGGTGATCATCTCGGTCACCGGATGCTCCACCTGCAGGCGGGTGTTCATCTCGAGGAAGTAGAACGACTTGTCCTGCCCGGCGACGAACTCCACCGTGCCGGCGGAATCGTAGTTCACGGCCTTGGCCAGCGCCACGGCCTGCTCGCCCATGGCGCGGCGGGTGGCCTCGTCGAGGAGCGGCGACGGCGCCTCCTCGATGACCTTCTGGTTGCGGCGCTGGATCGAGCATTCGCGCTCGCCGAGATAGATGACGTTGCCGTGCTTGTCGCCGAGGACCTGGATCTCGATGTGGCGCGGATTGACGATGAACTTCTCGACGAAGACGCGGTCGTCGCCGAAGGAGGACTTGGCCTCCGACTTCGCCAAGGTGAAGCCCTCGGCGACCTCCGAGGCCGAATTCGCGATGCGCATGCCCTTGCCGCCGCCGCCGGCGGAGGCCTTGATCATCACGGGATAGCCGATCTCGTCGGCGATGCGGGTGGCGTGGGCCGCGTCCTCGATCACGCCGAGGAAGCCCGGCACGGTCGAGACCTTGGCCGCAGCCGCCGCCTTCTTCGACTCGATCTTGTCGCCCATGGCCGCGATGGCATGCGGGTTCGGGCCGATGAAGATGATGCCGTTGTCCTTCAACGCCTGGGCGAAGGCCTCTCGCTCCGACAGGAAACCGTAGCCCGGATGGACGGCCTCGGCGCCGGTCTGCTTGCAGGCGGCGATGATCTTGTCGATGACGAGATAGCTCTCGGCCGCAGCCGGCGGACCGATATGGACGGCCTCGTCAGCCATCTCGACATGCATGGCGTCACGGTCGGCGTCCGAATAGACCGCGACCGTCTTGATCCCCATCTTCCGCGCCGTCTTGATCACGCGGCATGCGATCTCGCCGCGGTTGGCGATCAGGATCTTCTTGAACATGCAGGAAGTCTTTCCGGCGGCACGCACAGTGGAGAGAATGGAGGCGTTCTAGAGCCACGGGCTCGTCGGCGTCCACTCAGCTAATGGGATGACGACCCGGTGTCGCACCGGGCCGTCTCCACCATGCAAATTACCTGCCGGACGGGTCCGCAGGCGCCGGTCAGCCGCGCAGCGGCTTCAGGGCCGTCGCCCACTTCACCAGTTCATCGAGGACCTCCTTGGCGCTGGTGGCCATGAGGTCGTTCGGGGTGAACTTGGCGTCCGGGCCGAGCCAGGAGCCGAAGCCCGGCACGGCGACGGCCTGCGGGATCGGCATGACCTTCAGCGTGGTCAGCGTCGGCTTGATCTGCTGGACGGCGCGCAGGCCACCCGAGACGCCGCCATAGGCGACGAAGCCGGCCGGCTTGTAGGCCCATTCCTGGGCGAGGAAGGTCAGCGCGTTGTAGAGCGCCGGCGAGACGCCGTAATTGTACTCGGGCGTCACGAAGACGAAGGCGTCGGCGGCCTTCACGCTCGCCGACCAGGCCTTGGTGTGCTCCTTCTCGTACTTCGCCATGCGCGGATGGTTCGGCTCGTCGAAGACCGGCAGGTTGAAGCTCGCGAGATCGACCAGCTCGGAGGTGAAGCCGCCATGGGCGTTGGCGACGTCGTTGAACCAGGTGCCGAGCTGGGGGCCGACGCGGCCGGGCCGCGTGCTGGTGATGATGGTGTGGAGCTTGAGGCTCATCGGGTTCTCCCTAGCGCCGCCGACCATCGGCTGACGCGATGCGGAATTCGTGGTTACTCTTTGTAACCGAGGCTATTCTGGTAACTTATCACCGCGGGTTCAAGGAGGCACAGCCATGGAACGAGGTCACACCGATGTAACCGCCCTCGCCGAGGGACCCGAGGATTGCGCCGCGGTGAAGCCGGTCCTGGCGCGGATCGGCGACAAATGGGTGGTGCTGGTGGTGCGGCTTCTCGGCCGCCGCGGCCCCCGCCGCTTCAACGAACTGCGCCGCGAGATCGGCGCCATCTCGCAGCGCATGCTCACCCTGACGCTGCGGGGCCTGGAACGCGACGGCCTCGTCACCCGCACCGTCCATCCGACCGTGCCGCCCCGCGTCGATTACGAGCTGACGGATCTCGGCCGGTCGCTGATGGGCCCGATCGAGGCGCTGGGCAACTGGGCCTTCGCCCACAAGGACGAAATGGACGCGGCCCGCGCCCGCTTCGACCGGTTGCATGGCAAGGCTGCCCCTCCCCCGTCGGCCAGGCCGACGGCCAAGGCGGCGGGAAGCGCCCTCAAGGGATGACGCGCAGCTCGCTGTCGCGGCCGACAAGGCGGCCAAGGGTGCGCAGGCGGTTCGACAGCCGCTCGCCGGCGAGCCCGCCGAGGTCGCCGGACAGCGTCAGCACCAGCCGCCGGTCCTCCACCGCCAGCGGCGCGCGCGGCAGCGCGCCGGGCATGGCGGCCGAGACGAGATAGGCCACCCGCATCGCCGCGCCGAGAATGCGGGCACGGTCGAGCAGGCGCACGCCGACCAGTTCACGGATGCGCGGCGACATGAATTCGTCGAGCAGGCCCTCGTGGCGATAGAAGCTCGCCAGCGCGATATAGGCGCGGCCGGGATGATCGACGCCGACGAAATTGGCGTGGGCGATGATGTTGAGGCTCTGCTCGCCGCGATAGTCGGGATGGGCGCGCCAGCCGATATCGGCCAGCAGGCAGGCGGCGTGACGCAAGCGCCGCTCCTCGCCGCTCTCCTCCAGATGGGCGACCTCCATGAACCGGTCCGTCCAGGCGATGAGCTCCTCGCCATGGCGCGGCGAGCGCGAGCGCAGGAGGCAGAGCTCGCGGGCGGCGGAGATCAGCGGATCGGTGGCGCGCTCCTCCTCGTCGAGGAGCGAATAGAGCAGGCCCTCGCGCACGCCGGTGACGGAGATGACGACGCGGTCGACCTTGGCGGCGCGGACCACCGCCTCCAGCACCAGCGCGCCATAGGCGAGCAGCGGCCGGCGGCTTTCGGCCACCACGTCGATGCGCGAGATCGTGTCGGTCGGCTGGCGGCTGACGAGATAGCAGAAATCAGCGATCTCCTTCCCCGACAGCGCATAGCCATGCATGACGTTGAGCGGATAGCCGCGCTGGGCCATGTGGAGCTTGGCGAGCGAGCGCCAGGTGCCGCCGACCGCATAGAAGGTGCGGCCCTTGCCCTTCTTCAGCACGTCGACCTTGGAGACGAGCTTGGCGGCGATGCGCTCGGCCTTCTTCACGGACTGGCCGGACGTGTCCTGGAGGGCGAGGCCGCCGAGCGGCAGCGTCACGCCCTGCCCGATCTTTTCGCCCTTAATGTCGACGAGTTCGAGGGAGCCGCCACCGAGGTCGCCGACAATGCCGTCGGGATCGTGGATGCCGGAGACCACCCCGAGGGCGGCGAACATCGCCTCGTCGCGCCCGGAGAGGAGGCGCAGCGGCACGCCGCAGATCGCCTCGCAGGCGGCGATGAAATCCTGACCGTTGGCGGCATCGCGCACGGCGGCGGTGGCCAGCACGTGCAGCTCGCCGACGCGCAGCTGGGTGCAGAGCGCCCGGAAGCGGCGGATGGAGGCGAGCGCCTTGGCCACCGCGTCGTCGGACAGGCGGCCCGAGGTCTGCACGTTGCGGCCGAGGCCGCACAGCGCCTTTTCGTTGAAGATCGGCGTCGGCGAGCGCGTCAGCGCCTCATAGACGACGAGGCGGACGGAATTGGAGCCGATATCGATGACGCCGATGGTCGGCCCGAGCTGCAGCCGCCCGGGCGCGATCTCGAAAAGGTCACTCTGCGGCCCGCTCGACCCGGCTGGCGAAGCGACGGGGAGACGATTCTTTGAGTGATTTTCCACGTCCCGACAGGCTCGGATTGGTCATGAAGTATTGATGGGCGTTGAAGGCCTCGTCGCCTTCGGCCGGCTTGATACGCTCCGAGGTCCCGTCCGGCAAGAGACGCCAGCTCTGCTGGTTGTCCTTGAGGTTAGCGATCATGATCTGGTCGAGCACCTGTTCGTGGACCGTCGGATTGACCACCGGGCAGAGAACCTCCACGCGGCGGTCAAGGTTCCGCGGCATCAGATCGGCCGAGGACAGATAGACCCGCGCCTTGGCATGGGGCAGGCCGTGGCCACCGCCGAAGGCATAGATGCGGCTGTGCTCGAGGAAGCGGCCGACGATGGACTTGGCGTGGATGTTCTCCGACAGGCCGGGCACGCCCGGACGCAGGCAGCAGATGCCGCGCACGACGAGGTCGATGCGCACCCCCGCCTGGCTCGCCGCATAGAGCGCGTCGATCAGCATCGGATCGACCAGCGAGTTCATCTTCAGCCAGATGGCGGCGGGCTTGCCGGCCTTGGCGAAGGCGATCTCCTCGGCGATGTGCTCCAGCAGCTTCTTCTTCAGGCTGAGCGGCGAGATGGCCATCGCCTCCAGCTCCTGCGGCTCGGCATAGCCGGTGATGAAGTTGAAGATGCGGGCGACGTCGCGGCCGATGACCGGGTCATCGGTGAAATAGGACAGGTCGGTGTAGATGCGCGCGGTGATCGGGTGATAGTTGCCCGTGCCCACATGGCAGTAGGTCACGAGGTTCTCGCCCTCGCGGCGGATCACCATCGACAGCTTCGCGTGGGTCTTCAGCTCGATGAAGCCGAAGACGACCTGGACGCCGGCGCGCTCGAGGTCGCGGGCCCAGCGGATGTTGGCTTCCTCGTCGAAGCGGGCCTTGAGCTCGACGAGGGCGGTCACCGACTTGCCGGCCTCGGCGGCCTCGGCCAGCGCCTTGACGATCGGCGAGTCGGAGGAGGTGCGGTAGAGCGTCTGCTTGATGGCGACGACATTCGGGTCGCGCGCCGCCTGGTTGAGGAACTGCACCACCACGTCGAAGCTCTCATAGGGGTGGTGGACGACCAGATCCTTCTGGCGGATCGCGGCGAAGCAGTCGCCGCCCTGGTCGCGGATGCGCTCGGGGTAGCGCGGCGCATAGGGCACGAATTTCAGGTCGGGCCGCTCCAGCGAGACGAGCTGGGCGAGTTCGTTCAGCGCCAGCACGCCCTCGACGCGGAAGATCTCGTCCTCATGGACGTCCAGCGCGCTGGCGATGAACTGGCGCAGGTCGTCCGGCATGGAGGCCTCGGCCTCGAGGCGGATCACCGAGCCGCGGCGGCGGCGCTTCAGCGCGGATTCGAAATGGCGGACGAGATCCTCGGCCTCTTCCTCGATCTCGAGGTCGCTGTCGCGGATGATGCGGAAGGCGCCCTGCCCCCTCACGTCGTAGCCGGGGAAGAGCCGGTTGATGAACAGGCCGACCGTCTGTTCCAGCGTCACGAAACGCTTCGCGCCGGTCTCGGCGAGATCCGGCAGCTTGATGAAGCGCTCGATCTTGGCGGGCACGCGGATGAGCGCACGCATGGAGCGGCCATCGGCGATGCGCTGCAGGGCCAGCGCGACGGTGAAGCCGAGATTGGGGATGAACGGGAAGGGATGGGCCGGGTCGATGGCGAGCGGCGTCAGCACCGGGAAGACATGGCCGAGGAAATGATCCTCCAGCCAGGCGCGCTCCGCCTTGGTGACGTCATGGGCGTCGACCAGCACGATCCCCTCGTGCAGGAGGTCCTCGCGCAGCTCGCGCCAGCGCATCTGTTGGTCCGAGGCAAGGCTCGCTACCGCTTCCGAGATCTTGGCGAGCTGCTCGGCGGGCGTGAGCCCATCCGGCGAGACCGTGCCGACGCCCTGTCGCACCTGTCCCCGTAGGCCGGCGACACGGACCATGAAGAACTCGTCGAGGTTGTTCGCCGAGATGGAGAGGAAGCGCAGCTGCTCCAGCAACGGATGGTTGCGGTTGGAGGCCTCCTCCATGACACGCCGGTTGAACTGGAGCCAGGACAACTCCCGGTTGATGAACCGCTCCGGCTTGTCGATCAGATCGCTGACGAAGGTCGGCTTGGCGACCTCGCGCACGGCGGAGGCCGCGGCGGCCGACTGGTTGCGCCCGAGCCCCTTGACCTCGGCGGCGACGCGGGCTGTCGCATCCTTCTTCGTCTCGGCGGCGGTCATGCTGAACCTTTCGGGCGGGTTGGTGGTCACCCTTCGCCCGCCATCATGACGGCACTGTGACGGCCGTCAAACAGCTTGAACGCGAGCCGTCAAAACAAGTTCGGCTGCATCACCCGGTCGAGGACCTGCGCCGCCAGCGGCCGGGTCAGCCGCCGCCCGGTCTCCAGCGCCTCGCGGTCCAGTTCGGCGACGAGGCGGCGCGCCGCATCGAGCGAGCGCTCCATCCGCCGCGCCAGATATTCGACGATGTCGCCGTCGACCACGAGCTGCCGATCCGCGAAGAGCTTGACCAGCACGGCGCGCAGCAGCGCATCCTCCGGCTCCTCCAGCGCAACGACCGGCAACGCCCTCAGCCGCGAGGCGAGGTCCTTGAGGCCGACGCCCCAGGAGACCGGCGCCTCCCGCGCGGTGAGGAGCAGGAAGGCGTCCTCCTCGCGCGCGGCATTGAGGAGATGGAACAGCGCGACCTCGGAGGTGCGCGGTCCGGCATCTTCCAGGAGCAGCGCCCCGGTCGCCAGCGCATCGGCCGGCACGATGCCGGCGAGATCGCGCGCCGCGACCCGTCGGGCACCGGCGATGTCGGCCCAGATCGACCCGAGATGGCTCTTCCCCGCCCCCGGAGGACCGATCAGCGCGACGGTCTTGGCCGGCCAGTCCGGCCAGCCCTCGACGAGCCCGAGCGCCGCGGCATTGCAGGGCGCGGGGAGGAAATCATCGCGGGACAGGCTTTCGGGCAGCGCCAGATCCAGGGCCATCTGCCGCGGACCGGGCCGCGGTGCGGTCGGGACCATCTCACCTCTCCGGACGTGCCGGACCTCCAAGCGGCTCTGGCCGCGTGACGCCCGTATAGAGCGGGCTCGCGAGGTATTGCCTGATGGCGAACCGCGTCAAGACGCCGATGGAGGCGGCGAGCGGCACGGCGAGCATCAGCCCGGCAAAGCCGAACAGGGCGCCGAAGGCGAAGAGGGCGAACATCAGCCAGACCGGATGCAGGCCGACCGATTCACCCACGAGGTTCGGGTAGAGCACGTAGGACTCGAAGAAGACGCCGATGCCGAAAATGGCAAGGATGACGAAGACCATGGTCCAGTCTGGCCAGAACTGGACGATGGCGACGCCCGCGGCGAACATCAGGCCGGTGATCGAGCCGACATAGGGGATGAAGCTGAGGAACCCGGTGCCGAGCCCGATCAGCAGGCCGAAATTCAGGCCCGCGCCGCTCAGGGCCATGCCGTAATAGATCATCAGCACGAGGCAGACCGTGGCCTGCCCGCGCACGAAACCCGCCATGGCGATGTTCATCTCGCGCATCAGGCCGAGGATCGTCTCCTTGTGGGGCAGCGGCAGCCAGGAATCGACCTTGTCCATCATCCGCGTCCAGTCCTTCAGCAGGTAGAAGGCGACGACGGGCGTGATCACGGCGAGGCCGAAGAGATAGATGAAGGTCGCGCCGCCCGCCCACAAGCTCTGCTGGACGAAGCTGGCGATCCAGCCCGTCGACTGCGTCACGAGTTCGGCAACGCTGCGGGAGACGTCGGGCAGCCGGTCGCCGAGGACCCGCTGCAGCCATTCGCGGTTCTGCTCGGTGGCCAGCGCCTGCAATTGCACGACATAGCTCGGCAGCCGCGCCACGAAGGCGGTGAGCTGCGTCGCGAGCACCGGCACGATCAGCAGCATCAGCACGATGAAGACGACGACGAAGGTGCCGATGACAGCCAGCGCGCCGACGACCCGCGGCACCCGCAGGCGCTCGAGCCGGCTGACGAAAGGATCGAGGAAATAGGCGAGCGCGAGGCCCGCGACGAAAGGCAGGAGAATGCCGCGCAGCACGTAGAGGGCCAGCGCCAGCACGGCGAGGCCGCCGATCCAGAAGCCGACCTGTCTCTGGAGCGTCACCGGTGATCCTCTCTGCGTCCCGCGGCGCGGGTCGATGCTGGGCAAGGCCAAGGTCGCAAGGCGCGGCCCGGCTTTCAAGGGGCGCGGTGCTGCGCCGCAGTCAGGTCGACATGTGCCGGGTCCAGCCGACCATGTAGGCGGCGGCTGACGCCAGGGTGAGGCCGGCGACCGCGTACATGGCGATCATGATGGCCCATCCGAGGTCGATCTTGAGCCCCTGGGCGGCGAGGACCAGCGCGGCGAAGATGATCTGCGCGGCCGTGTTGGCCTTCGAGACCATCAGTGGCTGGATGGTGAGCGGCTTTTCCATCAGCGTCGCCAGCACCACGGCGCCGACGATCATGATGTCGCGGGAGACGACGAGGATCGCCACCCAGGGCGGAATGAAGCCGAAAATGGCGAGGGAGACGTAGATCGAGACGATCAGCGCCTTGTCGGCGAGCGGATCGAGATAGGCGCCGAGCTCGGTCTGCTGGTTGAAGTGCTTGGCGATATAGCCGTCGACCGCATCCGTCACGCCGGCCACGACAAAGGCCGCGAGGGCGATTTCCATCTGCTTCTGGGCGATCGCCCAGACGACGATCGGCACCAGCAGGATGCGCAGCAGCGTGAGAAGATTCGGAATGTTCACTGTCGCGCAGTCGATGCAGCCCCCGGGAGGCGGACCTTAGTGGCCGCCTGTTCGGATTCCAAGGCGGCGCAAAGGCCTATGCAGAGGCCAGACGCCGTCAGGCCGCGTCGCAGCGCCGCACGAAGGCCTGGATGCGGGTGATCGACGGCGCGTCGTTCAGAAGCGGTGCGTGGCCCTGCCCCGGCACGGTGAGGATGTCGAGGTCCGGCCGCCGCGCCGCCATGGCGGCGACGGTGCCCTCCGACAGGATGTCGGAATTGGCCCCGCGGATGACCATGACCGGCACGGCACCCAGTCCGTCGAACTGCGGCCAGAGGGTCGGCAGCGGCTGGTCGAAGTTTACCGCTTCCAGGGTCTTGGCCAGCGCCGGATCGAAGGCGGCTTCCAGCCTGCCCTCGCGCTCCATCCAGATGCTGCCGGCCTGGCGCCGCCAGTCCTCGTCGGTGAGCGCGGGAAAGCGTGACTGCGAGATGGTCTTGAGCAGCGTCACCGCCTCGTCCCAGTTGGCCGGGCCCGGCAGGCGGCCGAGATAGCTCTTGATGCGGGCAAGGCCCGCCCCGTCGATGACCGGGCCGATGTCATTGAGGATGGCGCCGGCGATGAGGGTCGGCCGCGCCGCCGTGGTGAGCATGGTGAGGAGCCCGCCCCGCGAGGTGCCGAGGAACACGGCCCGCTCGAGGCCCAGCACCGTGGTGACGGCGAGCAGGTCGTTCAGCTCGACGGGCAGCGCATAGTTCTGCCAGTTCGGATCGCGGTCCGAGAGGCCGCGCCCGCGATAATCCAGCGCGACCACCTGCCGCTCGGCAGCAAGCGCCCGCGCCACCACGTCGAAATCACCGGCATTGCGCGACAGGCCCGGCAGGCACAGCACCGGCAGCCGGCCACTGACCGGCTGCCCATAGAGGCGGGCATGGAGCTTCAGTCCATCGGAGGACGTGACGAAACGGCTGGTGAAACCGCCCTGGACGCCCTCCATGCCCCCTGCCCCGCTCACGGCTTCTTCGGATCCACGGCGATGCGGATGGAGAGCTCGCGCAGCTGCTTCGGGGTCGCCTCGCTCGGCGACCCCATGAGCAGGTCTTCCGCCCGCTGGTTCATCGGGAAGAGCGAGATCTCGCGCAGGTTCTGCACGCCGCAGATCAGCATGACGATGCGGTCGATACCGGCCGCCATGCCGCCATGGGGCGGCGCGCCGTAATGGAAGGCGCGATACATGCCGCCGAAGCGCTCGATCACCGTCTCCTCGGAATAGCCGGCGAGCTCGAAGGCCTTCACCATGGCCTGCGGGCGATGGTTGCGGATGCCGCCCGAGGCGATCTCGTAGCCGTTGCAGGTGATGTCGTACTGGAAGGCCTTGATCGACAGCGGATCCTGGCTCTGCAGCGCCTCAAGGCCACCCTGCGGCATGGAGAAGGGATTGTGGGAGAAGTCGATCTTCTTCTCGTCCTCGTTCCACTCGTAGAAGGGGAAGTCGACGATCCAGGCGAGCTCGAACCGGTCCTTGTCGATGAGGTTCAGCTCCTCGCCCACCTTGGTGCGGGCAAGGCCCGCGAACTTCACGAACTTCTCGGGATTGCCGGCGACGAAGAAGGCCGCGTCGCCTTCTTTCATGCCGAGCTGGTCGCGGATCGCGGCGGTGCGCTCAGGGCCGACATTGTTGGCGATGGGACCGGCGCCCTCGCCGCCCTCGCGCCACATGATGTAGCCAAGGCCAGGCTGGCCCTCGCTCTGCGCCCAGGAATTCATCCGGTCGCAGAAGGCACGCGAGCCGCCGCCCGGCGCGGGGATCGCCCAGACCTCGTTCTTCGGATCTTCCAGCATCCGCGCGAAGACTTTGAAGCCCGACTCGCGGAAATGATCCGAGACGCCCTGCATCACCAGCGGGTTGCGCAGGTCCGGCTTGTCGGAGCCGTATTTGCGCATGGACTCGGCATAGGGAATGCGCGGGAACTTCTGAGTGACCGGCTTGCCCTCGGCGAAATCCTCGAAGACGCCGCGGATGACCGGCTCGACCGAGGCGAAGACGTCTTCCTGCTCGACGAAGCTCATCTCGAGGTCCAGCTGGTAGAACTCACCCGGCAGGCGGTCGGCGCGCGGGTCCTCGTCGCGGAAGCAGGGCGCGATCTGGAAGTAGCGGTCGAAGCCGCTCATCATGATGAGCTGCTTGTACTGCTGGGGGGCCTGCGGCAGCGCGTAGAACTTGCCGGGATGGATGCGGCTCGGCACGAGGAAGTCGCGGGCGCCTTCCGGCGATGAGGCCGTCAGGATGGGCGTTTGGAACTCGAAGAAGCCCTGGCCCTTCATGCGCCGGCGGATGGCGTCGATCACCTCGCCGCGGGTCATGATGTTCTTGTGCAGCTTCTCGCGGCGCAGGTCGAGGAAGCGGTACTTGAGCCGCGTCTCCTCCGGATAGTCCTGGTCGCCGAAGACCTGCAGCGGCAGCTCGTCCGCCTTGCCGAGCACCTCGAGGTCGGTGATGAACACCTCGACGTCGCCGGTGCCGATCTTGGGGTTCTTCAGCCCCTCGTCGCGCGCCTTGACCCGGCCGTCGATGCGGATGACCCACTCGGCGCGGCAGGCTTCCAGCGCCTTGAAGGCCGGCGAATCCGGATCGGCGAGGCACTGGGTGATGCCGTAATGGTCGCGCAGGTCGACGAAGAGGATGCCGCCATGGTCGCGGATGCGGTGGCACCAGCCGGACAGCCGGACGGTCTCGGCCACATGGGTTGAGCGCAGCTCGCCGCAGGTGTGGGAACGGTAGCGGTGCATGGAAGCCTCAGGGTCTTCTGGTGGGCGCTTGGCGCGCCGGGCCGAACGGGAGTTGCGTCCCTTTAACGGATGGATGCGCCGTCTTCAAACGGAAGCGGCGGGAAGCGGCGCGGCAATGGGGAGGTCAGCGGGCGACGATCTCGATGCGGCGGTTGCGCGCCTTGTTGGCAGGGCTGTCGTTCGGAACCAGCGGCCGCGTCGCGCCATGCCCCTCGGCGAGGAGGCGGCCTGCCTCGACGCCGCGGCGGATGAGATGGGCGACGACCGCCTGCGCCCGGCGCTGGCTCAGGTCGACGTTCTGGGCCGCGATGCCGTCGGAATCGGTGTGGCCGGCAATGGTGAAGCGGACGCGGGGGCAGGTGTTCATGGCCTGCGCCACCCGGTCGAGACGCGCCTGGCTCGCCGGCTCCATCACGTCGCGGCTGATGCGGAAGGCGATGCCGCCCTGCGCGAGTTCCGCCGCGACCGCAGCGATGCAGGCCGGCGGCGCCGGGGGCGGCGGCGATGCGGCGGGGGCTGTCAGCGTCGTGGTGACCGTGAACCCGAACGGAGCAGACCCGGTGATGGCGGCGCGCGCCGCCGTTTCCGATGCGGCGTCCGGCACGCGGCCGGTGACGGCGAGGCTCGTGCCCTCCAGCCTCGCCTCGCCCGTCTCCACGAGGGCGAGGTGGCCGACCCCGGCAATGGCTGCCGTCACGAAGCCCTGGGGCGCCCCGGAGGCCAGCTCCTGCTCGTCGATGACGGTGGCGGGCGCGGCGAGCGCCTCGGCCGCCGACCGGATCTCGACGCGCTCGGCTTCCGAGGAGACATAGCCCCGCAGCAGCACGCGTCCGTCGCGCTTCACCGCCGCCCAGCGGAAGGGCGACACCACGGGGGCGGCGATGGTGGCGCTGGCGACCGTGACGCCGACAGCGGCGCCCGGCCCCTCGCGCAGGGCCCGGTTCACCGCGACATAGCCGGCACGGTCGGCGGGCTCGCCGGTGACGGAGAGGCTGCGATCGACGATTCGCACCTCGCCGCCCCTGAGCCGGGCGAGCTGCATGAGGCCGAACCGGGCCGCGCCGGCCCAGTCGATCCCGGCGGGAGCCCCGGCAGCGACCGCTGCGCCGCCCTCGGGCTGAAGGCCAAGCGAGCGGGCGAAGGCCGCGATGGCATCGCGATCCTCCGGCGAGGCCACCACACCGGCGATCCGCACCGTGTCGCCGCTGCGCCAGAGCGTGAGGGTGAAGGGTGCGACCCGCGGGGGGTTAAGCGCCTCGCGCTGCAGGGTGAAGCCGGTCGGCAGGGCGGCAAGGGCCGCGCGGACCGCATCGGCGCCGGCGAGGCCGTCGGGGCGGCCCTCGACGGTCAAGGTCGTGCCGGAGACCAGGACCGCTCCGGGCTTCAGCCGGGCGATGATGGCCCCGGCCCAGGTGGCGGCCTCGCGGAAGGCGGCCGGTGCGTCGGGACGGATCTCGGTCGTATCGATCGTGGCGATGTCGCCGCCTGCAGCGCGAAGCGCAGCCGCCAGCGCCTCGCGCGTCGCCTCATCCGGCAGGACCCCGCCGATGGCGACGAGATCCCCCTCGCGCACGAGGGAGAGCTGCGTGCCTGTCTCCGCATGAGCACGCTCAGGCGCCGGCACCAGGGCGGCGACCAGCGCCAGCCAGCCGGCGACAGCGAAACGGATCCGACCTGCAGCCGCCATCATCATCCCCCGCCAGTTCGTCCGAATCCGGCATCGGCGCGCCGGTGGTGCGGACATGCCGCCGCCCCCGTCGCCACGCAAGGGAAAAGACGCCGCGCGCGCCTGCCGGCCGCCGCGCTCGCGCGCGCTCACGCGACCGCTACTGGCCTCCGGCAGCGGCAGCGCATACTTATAAGGAGAGCGGAGCGTGCCGGGCCTCGCCCGGTCGCCGCGCCTCAATGAAACCGGCGGCGTCCCGGCGCCGTTGATCGCACATCGCCGATCACCGAGCCCGGACGAAGCGCCCGAGACGAGGAAGCCCCATGTCCATGCCCCGTTCGATCCGTCCCGCACTGGTCCTCGCCGCCCTCCTCGCGGCCGGCCCCGGCCTTGCCCTCGCCCAGAGCTTCAGCGGCGGTGGTGGCGGCGGCGGCGGTGGCCACGGCAGCAATGACGGCACGATCGACCAGCGCTCCAACCGGATGACCGTGTCGATCCGCACCGTGCCGGTCGGGCAGTTCTGCCTGCGCGCCGTCGCCGCCATCGGCTACGACCCGCGCTCCAATCAGCGACTCTATGCCATCCAGTTCGACTCGGGGCCGATGACCTCGCTGGGGGCGGTCGCCTACGAGAACGCCTTCTCGAGTGCCCGCACCGAGCAGGACGCCGCCTCCGCCCTCGCCAGCGCCCGCCGCGACTCGCAACCCTACAGCCGCAGCGCCGGCGCCTGCTGATCCCGCGATTCGACGGACGAACTGGTCCTGGCGCAAACTCCATGAACCCCGCGGCGCGCCTTCGGCCCCGTGGGGTTCAGCGGTTCTGGAGGGCGGCCCGCGAGGCATTTGCCCCCCCTTGGGCGCCGCTGTTCCAAAACGGCGCGATTCCACGCCCCCGGCGCGTGGAGAACCTACCGACATACCGCCAAAACCGCTGGCTTTGCCGACAAGGCCGCGGATCGGACGCGGGAGACGTTAACCCGTTCACGCCGGCGTGAATTGCCTTTTTGTTCGATATTTCAACGGATTGCGGATGCTGTGACGTGGCGGACTGCGGTTAAAACGCGCGTGTCCTTCCTGCAACAGTCCTTGCCAAAGCCTTTCCACACGGCCTCTGCGGCGCTTGTTTCGATTGATCGACGCAAGGGCATCGGTAAAGGTGACCCTGCGACGAAGGGGGGCACCCCGGTCGCACCGCCCTTCCTGGGGTCGAACGGCAGACAGCCACGACAGCAGAAAAGGCGGCCACACGGGGAATATCGGAACCAAAGCCGTCCAACGGCGCGGAACCAGGCTCCCTCAGGAGAAACATTTGGAGGTCTACAACATGAAGACGGTTAAGAGCCTTCTTCTCGGCGCTGCGGCGGGCTTCATTGCCCTCTCGGGCGCCCAGGCAGCGGATCTCCCGGGCAAGGCTGCTCCCGCCGAGTACGTTCGCATCTGCGACACCTACGGCGCGGGCTTCTTCTTCATCCCGGGTTCCGA
>NZ_PZZL01000012.1 GCF_003046185.1 Phreatobacter oligotrophus | reverse complement strand
GAGCGCTGGGCTACCGTTCCCCGCGCGAGTTCATCGCATCACGAGCAAACGAAACTACGGTGGCGATCGCGTCCGATAATTAAGGGGCTACAACACTCGTCCCGGTCTGCTCATCCGCCAAACGCCTGCCCCCACATACTTCGCGAAGCGCCTGCCTAAGCGCTGACCGCCTCCGAAATTTCACCGGTCCCAAGTCGAATTGGTCGGGCTCTTCCGATGCCATCAGGTGGCAGGGAATAAAGTGCACAAGCGTTGAACACTTCCTTTTTGCACCTTTAGCTACCGCGCTCAGCAGCTTGTCAATTTCTCGCGCATCGATTGGCCGCTTTCGCTTCAAGAACCTCTCTACTAGCTCGCGCTTGGTGGATAGGATAAGGCTCTGTTGGGATACACGGCCACGCACCTGCGGCAGAGCGCCGGCAGCAGCAGCCAAGCCTTCGATCCTCTCCCACGCTTCATCACCGCACTCTAGATCGCCGCGGCCACTTGGGTGGGGTAACGTAGCCCAAAGCGACATCGCTGGACGGGCGTCGTAAGGCAGGCTCGCGATGCGAGCACACTCTTTGAGGATGAAGTAGACATCGTCAGCCAGTGCCTCTTTATTTCCCATTCAATACTCCGTGCGGGCAGGTTGATCACAACCAATTTGTCCAACTCCGGACAGCCTGCGGAGGTATCTGTGGTTGCGCAACCTAGAATAGCGTCGGTACCATCCGAAAAAACAAATCGACCGCCCACGCGACACCGTGCCACCGGCACCTTACGCCCCGTCGCGGGTTGATCCGTCGTGGCGGAAATCCTAACCTTCGCCCCTGAGGCGTGTGCTGCGTGCGCCGGGATCAGCCCCGAAACGGAGACCTGAACCGAACCCGACACGAGGAGCGCAGCCCGTGCCCGCCGACCATACCGTCACATCCCCGCGGACCCGTTTCCGCTCGACCCTGCGCGCCTTCGTTGAGAGTTCGGCCGCAGGCGGCATCGTGCTCATGGTGGCCGCGGCGCTGGCCATGGTCGTGGCGAATTCCGCGCTCGCCCCCGCCTATTTCGCCGCGCTGAAGACCTATATCGGCCCGTTGAGCCTGCTCCACTGGATCAACGACCTCCTGATGGCCGTGTTCTTCCTGCTGGTCGGCCTTGAGATCAAGCGCGAGTTCCTCGACGGCCAGCTCTCCACCTGGCCGCGCCGCATCCTGCCGGGCGTCGCCGCCGCGGGCGGCATGGCGGTGCCGGCGCTGTTCTTCGTCGCCTTCAATCTCGCGACGCCTGAGACCATGCGCGGCTGGGCCATTCCGACCGCCACCGACATCGCCTTCGCCCTCGGCGTGCTGGCGCTCCTCGGCAACCGCGTGCCGGTCTCGCTCAAGATCTTCCTCACCGCGCTCGCCATCATCGACGATCTCGGCGCGGTCATGATCATCGCCGCCTTCTACACGGCCAATCTCTCCATGGCCTGGCTCGCCGGCGCCATTGGCGTTCTCGCCATCCTCGCGGTGCTGAACCGCATGAATGTGCGCTCCCTCCTGCCCTACCTGCTGCTCGGCGCCGTCCTCTGGGTGCTGGTGCTGAAGTCCGGCGTCCATGCGACGCTGGCCGGCGTGGCGCTGGCGCTCACCATCCCCCTGCGCGGCGCCGATGGCCGCGGCGACGATCATTCGCCGCTGCACACGCTGGAACATGCCATCCAGCCCTGGGTGGCCTTCGCCATCGTGCCGATCTTCGGCTTCGCCAATGCCGGCGTTTCGCTGGCCGGCTTCTCGCTCGCCTCGCTGCTGGCGCCGCTGCCGCTCGGCATTGCCGCCGGCCTCTTCGTCGGCAAGCAGATCGGCGTCTTCGGCACGACCTGGGCGGCGGTTCGCCTCGGCTGGGCCGACCGACCGGAGCATGCCACCTGGCCGCAGGTCTATGGCGTCGCCCTGCTCTGCGGCATCGGCTTCACCATGAGCCTGTTCATCGGCCTGCTCGCCTTCCCGTCCAGCGCCGTGCTGCAGGACCAGGTGAAGGTCGGCGTCCTCGCCGGGTCGATCCTGTCGGCGGTGGTCGGCACGCTGGTCCTGCTGGTGGCGAGGCGCGAGGCGGTCCCCACCCCCAGCCGCTGACGGCTCAGGAGAGGTCGCGCTCGAAGGCGGCCAGCACCGCGTCGAAGCTCCCCGGTTCCGGCACGGTGGAAGCCCGGCGCGGCACCGGCGCCGGGCGGCCTTCCCGCCAGTCGGCATGGCGGGCGCGGATCACCGCCAGCAGCGCCTCGAACTCCTCCGGCGGGTCCACCGGCAGATGCGCCAGCGCCGCCTCCTCGCGGAAGGCCGCGAAGTCGGAGACCACCACCGGAATGCCGAGCGCCTGGGCGCGGGCGAGCGTGCCGGAGGTCTCGCCGCAGGAGGGGAAGCGCAGGTTCACCTGCAGGTCGAGCCGCTGCTGCCAGGCGGTCAGCGCGTCCTCGTCGACATAGCCGGTGAAGGTCACCCGGTCGCCGATGCCTGCGGCGGTGGCATGGGCCGTGGCGGCACCGCGCTGGTCCTCGTCGATGGCGCCGACGAAGACCAGCCGCGCCGCTGACCGCTCGGCCGCGGGCAGGCCGCGCAGGAAGGCGGCGAAGGCGTCGATCAGCACGTCGTTCCGCTTGGTGGGATTGAAGAAGCCGACCGACCCCACGGTGAACGGCGCACCAGCCTCGCGCTCCGGCACGTGCGGGGGCACGGCACCGAAGGGCGCGGGGTGGCGCGCCACGCGCACCGGCGGCAAGGGCTTGCCGGCGATCCGCTCCGTTTCGAGCCGCAGTTTCGCATAGTGGGAATGGACGATGAGGCCGGAGGCCTGCCGCGTGGCGAGCCCGAGCCCGAGGACGAAGTAGCGCGCGGTTTGCGGCAGGGCATCGAAGCCGGCGATGAGCCGCGCCGCTCCCGCGCCATGCTCCTCCATCAGGGCCGCCTGCTCGTCGGCGGGCCCAAGTCCGTGCAGCCCCGCGCGGGAGAGGCGCCGGATCAGCGGATAGGCGCTGAGGTCGTGGATGACGGCGATGACCGGCACGGGCAGGCCGCGGGCGAGGGCCCCCCAGATCCAGCCATGGAACATGTTGGCCGCGAGGAAAACCACGGCGAGGTCGCCCGGCGCCATGGCCCTCGCGCCGAGGCCGTCCGCGGGCTGCACGGGCAGCGGTCCGGCGCGGGTCATCAGGCCGGGATGGTCCGGGCCGACCTCGTCCCACAGCACGAGCCGTGACACGACATCCGGTCCGCGCGCGGTGATCAGCTCATCGACGAGCTGGCGCAGATAGTCGGCCGTTCCGGTGGGGGCCGGTGGCACGGGGGAGATGAGATGCAGCCTCATCGTCCGCCCCGCAGCACCGCGGTGATCAGCGGCTCCGCCGCGGCTGCAGCCAGCACGGCGTCCCAACTGCAGGCGACGACCTGCGGCCGGCGCGTCGCGGCCCGGGCGCGGATCGCGGCGCGGTCGGAGAGGTCGAGCGCCGCCAGTCGCGCGGCGAAGGCGTCCGGCGGGACGCAATGGACCCCCGGCGCGCCTGTCCGCTCCTCATGGCCGCGGAAGGCGATGGGCGTGCCCACCACCTCGCTCGGTCCGAGCAGGGCCTCGGCGGTCTTCAGATTGGTTCCGCCGCCGGTGGTGAGGGGGAGCACCACTCCATCCGCGAGGCGGAAGGCCGCGCTCCGTGTCGCCGCATCGACGCGGCCGAGGGCGTGGACGTTAGGCATCGTGCAGCCCGTCTGCCGCAGCCAGTCGGCATAGAGGCGGCAGACCTCGCCCATGATCAGGAGCTGGAAGCCGGCGAGCGGCCCGCCGGGCCGCATGGGCGTGACCACGAGGTCGCGCAGGCCGATCCAGTTGGGCTGGTAGTGGGCGCCGATGAAGGCGAGGACCGGACGGGCAGGGTCAAGCCGGGCCCGCAGCCGTGCCAGCGCCGCGGCGTCGCTGTCGTCCTCCACGACCGGCGGATCGGCGCCGTTCGGCACCTGCACGATGGCGGTCGCGCCCATGGCGGCATAGCCCGCCGCATCGGCCTCGCAGCAGGCGATGACCAGATCGGCGCGGGCGATGAGGGCGCGCTCCATCCGTGCCAGCTGCTCGACGACGGCCGGAGCGGTCCGGCCGAGGCGGGTGAGGAGGTCGCGGCGGGCGCGCCATTCGACATTGTGACCGCTGTAGACGACCCGGGTCGCGCGATCCTCTGCGACGGAGGCGACCAGCGGCCAGAGGAAGGGCTGCTCGCACCAGAGGATATCCGGCGCCAGCATGTGCAGGCGGGCGGCGAGCCTCTGGCGCAAGGCCGGGTCGCGCCGCACGGCATCCGCCAGGCGCAGCTCGAAGGCCTGGGGATCGGCCATCACCCAGAGGTCCGCATCGGGATCCAGGGCGATGTCGTCAGCGCCGACATCGTCGCGGTGGGGCGTCACGCAGACCGGCCGGCGATCCCCGCCCAGTCGGTCGATCAGGCTGCCGAGGCGGTCAACGCGGATCTGGCCGCCGGTGACGATCTCCCGAAGCGGAAAATTCGCCAGCTGGACGACGGTCATTGCCGCGCCATACGGGCCTCGCCACCGCCATCGGCTGCCGCGCGGGCCTCCATCTCGGCAAGCCGGGCGGTCAGCTGGTCGATCCGGCGCTCATACAGGGCGCTGGTGGCGTCGAGCCCGTGGCGCAGGTGCTCGACCTCCGCCTCCAGCCGTGCCATCCGCATCGACAGCACGCGACGGCGCCGCAGCCATCGTCGTCCCCGGCGCAACTGGTGTCGCAAGAACCCGATCACGCGGCGGCATGCCCTCTGTCCATGCAGGGTCGATAAGCCCAAACCAGAGCGGTTTGCAACTCTGGGGCGAGTGGCGCAGATCAGCTCCGCTCGATCCGCGCAGCCTTGGCCGGGTCGAACCACCAGGTGGAGGGCACACCCTTGGCATAGCGCGGCTTGGTCTCGGGGAAGCCGAACATGTCCCAGTAGGCCAGCCAGCTCGACGGCTTGTACCAGTTGGGCACCCAGTAGCGGCCCGACCGCAGCACCCGGTCGAGGCAGCGGCACAGCACGGTGAGCTCGGCGCGGCTGTTGGCGGCGAGGATCTTGTCGATCAGCGCGTCGATGACCGGGTCGGCGATGCCCGCGAGGTTCTGAGAGCCCGGCTGCCGGCCGCTCTGCGAGCCGAAGAAGGTGCGCAGCGACTCGCCCGGGGTCAGCGACAGCGAATAGCGGCGGATGGTCAGGTCGAAATCGTAGTCCTTGAGCCGCGCCTGGTACTGGGCCGAATCCACCCGGCGGATGTTCGCCTCGATGCCGAGGCGGCGCAGGTTGGCGACGAAGGGCTGGGTGTGGCGCTCCAGCGAATTGTCGAAATCGAGGAACTCGACCGTCATGGGCCGGCCCGCGGCATCGAGGAGCTTGTTGTCGCGCAGCGTAAAGCCGGCCTCGCGCAGGAGCTGGGTGGCCTGCCGCAACAGGTTGCGGTCCTGGCCCGAGCCGTTCGACACCGGCGGCACATAGGGCTCGCCGAAGACCTCGTCCGCCACCTTGCCGCGGAAGGGCTCCAGCACCGCCAGCTCCTCCGCCGAGGGCGCGCCGGTCGCCATGAGCGGCGAGTTCTGGAAGAAGGAATGGGTGCGCCGGTAGCTGTCGAACATGACGTTCTTGTTCGTCCATTCGAAATCGAAGGCGAGGCCGAGCGCCTCGCGCAGCTTCGGATGGGCGAATTTCTCGCGGCGGGTGTTGATGAACCAGCCCTGTGCGCCGGACGGCGTCTCGTCGGCAATCTCGCGGCGGACGACGCGGCCGTCCTTGGCGGCGGGGAAATCGTACTGCGTCGCCCAGGCGCGCGAGGTGAACTCCTCGCGGAACGTATAGGTGCGGCTCTTGAAGGCCTCGAAGGCGACGTCGCGGTCGCGGAAGAACTCGAGGCGGATGGTGTCGAAATTGTTCTGGCCGAGCCCGACGGGCAGTTTCTCGCCCCACCAGTCCCTGACACGGTCATATTCGATGAAGCGGCCGGCCTCGAACCGCCCGACCTTGTAGGCGGCCGAGCCCAGCGGAACGTCCATGGTCGAGGCCTCGAAATCGCGGTTCGCATACCAGGCCTTCGAGAGGATCGGCAGGCCGGCGACGGTGAGCGGCAGCGAGCGCGAGCGGCCGGGCGCGAAGCGGATGACCACCACCTTCGCGCTCTCCGCCTCGGCCCCGGCGAGGTCGCGCAGCACGACGCGCAGCAGCGGGTGGCCCTTCTCCTTCAGCGTCAGGAAGGACCAGGCGACATCCTCGGCGGTGATCGGCGTGCCGTCATGGAACCGCGCGACGTCGCGGATGGTGAAGCGGTAGGTGAGGCCGTCGGCGCTCATCCGCACGCGCTCGGCGACGAGGCCGTACATGGAATCCGGCTCGTCGCCCGACCCGGTCATGAGGCTCGCGAAAATGCCGTCGAGGCCGGGCGGCGCGTCGCCGCGCAGCACCAGCGTGTTCATCGTGTTGAAGGTGGTCGGGTTCTGGTTGAAGGCCCAGCTCGCCGCGGTGTGGACGAAGGTGCCGCCCTTGGGCGCCTGCGGGTTCACATAGTCGAAATGGCGGAAGTCGGCCGGGTATTTGAGGTCGCCGAAGGAGGACAGGCCATGGCTCTCGGTCTCGGCCTGGGCGCGCAGTGCCTGCGGTCCGAGGAGGCCGGCGCCGGCCGCGCCGGCGGCCAGGGTCAGGACGGTGCGGCGGGACAGGCGCGGGGTTCGGCGCGGAAGGATGGGTCGCTGCATGGTCGCTCGGCCTCCTGATGCGGTGAGCGAGAGGGTAGAGCCTGAAGGCGCGCTGTCAAAGGCGAGGGCCTGCGGCGCCGAAACGCAGCCTGTCTCATTGGAAACACAGCCTATTCGGTAACGGCACGGACGCACAGCGTTGCGCTGGCATAAGGCGATGCGTCAGGGGGGCGGTGGTCTCCACGGCCGATGCGGGGATCGACCCGCACGCGGCGGTGGAGGCGACCGTCGGGGACCTCGGACACCTCACCCGCAAGGACCCTCGATCATGTCATTCACGCGCCGCTTCTTCGCCACCGCCGCCGCCTTCGGGCTGGCCCTCGCCGTCCTCTCCGGCGGCCAAGCCCTCGCCCAGCGCGACCCGCCGGCGCCGCCGGCCACCCAGGCCGAATTCCGCACCTTCATCGCCGAGTTCCGCCAAGCGCTGCGCGCCAATGATGCAAGCGCCGTCGCCTCGCTCACGCGCATGCCGATCTACTATGACGATGCCTTCCGCGACCGGGCCTATTTCGAGACCCGGATCTATCGGCGCATGTTCACGCAGCGCGACCGCAATTGCCTGCAGACGGCGCGACCCGTTTACTACAAGGACGGCGAGGGCACCGAGGGATTCTCCCTGTTCTGCGGCCGGACCATTTTCATCTTCACGAAGAAGACGGACGGATTCCGCTTCGAGGGGACCCATCCTGACGACTGATGTCCCTCGGCCCGAGGCCCTCACCCGATCGGCAGCACGTTGGTGTGCTTCACCTGGGCGAGGGCGAAGGAGCTCTCGATCGAGGCGATGCCGTCGAGGCGGGTGAGCCGGGCCTTCAGGAAACGCTCATAGGCCGGAAGATCCGCGCAGACGACGCGCATCAGGTAATCCCGCTGGCCGGTCATCAGGTAGCACTCCATCACCTCGGGCCAGCGGGAGACGGCCTCGGCAAACCGGTCGAGGTCCTCCTCGCGCTGGCGCTCCAGCTTGATGGAGATGAAGACGCTGACCGGCAGGTCGACCGCCTTCTGGTCCACCACCGCCACATAGCCGCGCAGGATGCCGGCCTCCTCTAGCCGCTTCACCCGGCGCAGGCAGGGTGTCGCCGACAGTCCGACCTTCTCGGCCAGGGCCTGGTTGGTGATGCGCCCGTCGCGCTGCAGTTCGGCGAGGATGCGGCGGTCGATGGCATCAAGCGTCATGGCGATCTTCCACTCATGAGAGGCTCAAAATTAGCAGGATCTGCTGATTGTGTCCCATCTGTCGGATGATCTTTGGTGGGAATGCACCGGCGGCGCTTGGCATGATCGCGCACCCCCGCACCTCCCCGCCGCCGCCCGGAGACCGCCGTGACCGACCGCCTGAAGGCCCTCGCCGCGCTCGAGCAGAAGATCCTCTGGCTCGCCTCCTGGACGATCCACAATGCCAACCATCTGCGCGACAACCGCGACGGGCTGAAGGTCGGCGGCCACCAGGCCTCCTCCGCCTCGCTCGCCACCATCATGACGGCGCTCTACTTCGCCGTGCTGCGGCCCGAGGACCGGGTGGCGGTGAAGCCCCATGCGAGCCCGAACTTCCACGCCATCCAGTATCTCCTGGGCAACCAGACCCGCGAGAAGCTGGAGAATTTCCGTGGCTACAAGGGCGCGCAGAGCTATCCCTCGCGCACCAAGGACGGCGACGACGTCGATTTCTCCACCGGCTCGGTCGGCCTCGGCGTCGCCCAGACGCTCTTCTCCTCCCTCGCCCAGGACTATGTCCGCGCCCATGGCTGGGGCACCGAGCGGCCGGAAGGCCGCATGGTCGCCCTCATCGGCGATGCCGAGATGGACGAGGGCAATATCTACGAGGCCCTCATCGAGGGCTGGAAGCACGGTGTGAGGAACACCTGGTGGGTGGTCGACTACAACCGCCAGAGCCTCGATGCCGTGGTGCGCGAGGGCCTGTGGGAGCGCTTCGAGGCCATGTTCCGCAATTTCGGCTGGGACGTGGTGATCCTCAAATACGGCAAGCTGCTGGAGGCCGCCTTTGCCGAGCCCGGCGGCGAGCGGCTGCGCCAGTGGATCGACACCTGCCCGAACCAGCTCTATGCCGCGCTCTGCTACCAGGGCGGCGCCGCCTGGCGGAAGCGCCTGCAGGACGATATCGGCGACCAGGGCGCGGTGACAGCGCTGCTCGACCGGCGCTCGGATGCCGAACTGGCCCGGCTCATGACGAACCTTGCCGGCCATGACATGCCCTCGCTGCTCGAGGCCTTCGAGAGCATCGACCACGACCGGCCCGTCTGCTTCATCGCCTATACGATCAAGGGCTTCGGCCTGCCCTTCCAGGGCCACAAGGACAACCATGCGGGGCTAATGACGCCGGCGCAGATGGAGGCCTTCCGCACCGCCATGAATGTGCGGCCGGGGAAGGAATGGGAGCCCTTCGAGGGCCTCGCCGTGCCGGAGGCGGAGCTCAGGGCCTATCTGAAGCGCGTGCCCTTCGCCGCGCGCGGCCGCCGCCGCTTCTCGGCGCCGAAGCTGCCCGTCCCGGCGCGCCTGGCGGTGCCGGCCCAGGCCGCCATGTCGACCCAGCAGGGCTTCGGCCTCATCCTCAACGAGATCGCCAGGGGCAGCGAGCCCTTCGCCGAGCGCATCGTCACCTGCTCGCCGGACGTGACCGTCTCGACCAATCTCGGCGCCTTCGTCAATCGCCGCGGCCTCTTCGCCCGTGAGGCGCTGGCCGACACCTTCCGGCAGGAGCGCATTCCCTCGACCTTCGCCTGGGACTTCTCGCCGAAGGGCCAGCATATCGAGCTCGGCATTGCCGAGATGAACCTCTTCATCCTGCTCTCGGCCCTCGGCCTCACCCATTCCATCCACGGCGAGCGGCTGCTGCCCGTCGGCACGCTCTATGACCCGTTCATCCAGCGCGGCCTCGATGCCCTCAACTATGCCTGCTACCAGGACGCCCGCTTCATGCTGGTGGCGACGCCGTCCGGCGTGACCCTCGCCCCCGAGGGCGGCGCCCACCAGTCCATTGCGACGCCGCTCATCGGCATGGCGCAGGACGGGCTCGCCGCCTTCGAGCCGGCCTTCGTCGACGAGCTCGCGGCGATCATGCGCTTCGGCTTCGACTACATGCAGCGCGACGGCGAGGGCGATCCGGACGAGGAGACCTGGCTGCGCGACGAGACCGGCGGCTCGGTCTATCTGCGCCTGTCGACCCGCACCATCGACCAGCCACAGCGCGCCATGGACGAGGCCCTCTCGGCCGATGTCATCAATGGCGCCTACTGGATGCGCAAGCCCGGCCCGAACGCCTCGGTGGTGATCGCCTATATGGGCGCCGTGGCGCCCGAGGCCATCGCCGCCGCGGGCCTTCTCGCCGAGACGCATCGCGATGTCGGCGTGCTCGCCATCACCTCCGCCGATCGGCTCAATGCCGGCTGGACGGCGGTCGAACGCGCCCGCCAGCGCGGCCATCACGGCGCGACGAGCCATGTGGAGCGACTGCTCGGCGGATTATCGCGCGATTGCGGCCTCGTCACGGTGGTCGACGGCCATCCGGCGACGCTGGCCTGGCTCGGCGCCGTCCACGGCCATCGGGTGCGCTCGCTCGGCGTCGAGCATTTCGGCCAGACCGGCACGATCGACGACCTCTACCGGCACCACGGCATCGACGCCAACGCCATCCTGCACGCCGCCCAGGCGGTGATGGGCGCCCGTCCCGTTCGCTACCTGCGCCAACTCGCCTGAGCGGTCCCGGAGCGGGACGCAAGGGTTAACCGGCAGGCGGGGCGGCGGGGCTCGGCGCGTCGGCACATTGTTCCGGATGGCCCGATCCGGCCAGATTGGGCCGGGGGCAAAGCCGGAACGCGGCCGTTCTCCTGATTCGGACGCGATTCGTTCGCCGGCTGATCGAAGGGTTAACGGCGACGGGAATCGTGGGGTTGTCCGTCTTGCCCTGCGAGCCGGCGGCCTCACGCTTGCTCAGATGCCCCTCACCCTTCCCTCTCCCCGCAGGCGGGGAGAGGGGGCGACAGCGTCGCGCGTGTTCCGATCCGTCCGCTGGCAAGGCCCGCGCTGTCACAGACACGCCCACGCCGAAACGCTCTTCGCGCTGGCGGGTAGATGCGCCGACACGATCAAGCCTCACCGCCAACGGGCTGGGCCTGGCGTGACGCCTGTGGGCAGGACGGGACGTCGTCGTCCCCTCTCCCCGCCTGCGGGGAGAGGGAAGGGTGAGGGGCCGTGAGCCGCCTCCTCCCCGGCGACGCGCGCTTTCCGCGAACCTGCGCGCCGGTGCGTTGCCCCGAAACGGCACGCGCCGGTCATCTCCGGCAGGAGCACAAGCGCTCGTCCGCGCACCACACCCCGCGACACCCGTCGGCGAGCGGCCCGAAACCCCCGGCATTCCGCCGGAACGAAGCGCGATCCGGATCATGTCCGTGATTCGGACGGGATTCGTTCACCGCCCGGTCCGGAGGTTAACGCGCCGCGTCAGGTCGCCCTGTCAGCTGCGGCCCGACCGCACCGGCGGCATGACGAGGCGCTGCGCCCGGCATGCCCGCCGGTCGATCTCCTCGCAGGCCGTGAAGTTCATGTCGCGGCCGATGCAGATGCGCACCTCGCGCAAGCGGCGCTGGTCGCACTGCACCGCCACCATGTCGCGGCCAAGCCCGGGATTGGCGCGGATGAAGGCCTCCTCGACCTCGTCCGGCGTCACCGTCTTCGGCTCGGCGAGGGCCTCGAACTCCTGCGGGATGCGGATCTTGGCGCGGGCCTGGCGCACCAGCTCGAAATAGCTGCGCGGCGAGCGCGCATCCGCACAGGTGCCGTGCTTGGCCCACTGGTGCCGCACGAGGCCCGGTGCCGGCATGATGTCGAGCATGCCGTTGATCACCGAGCGGTCGAGATAGGGCGGCGGCACCTGGCAATATTCCGGGAAGCCGCGGGTGCGCTGCGGCCAGAGGCCGTGCACGACGAAGGCATAGGGCCTCTCGCCGGCGCATTGCATGGAGCGCTCGGTGCGGTCGGCATTGGCCTCACAGAACGAGGGCGACCAGGACAGCGCCAGCACGAAGAAGTCGAAGGAGCCGGGTGCCGCGCCTGGTTGGGCCTGGGCCCGGGCCGGTGTGGCGGCGGCGAGCCCCGCCGTTAGGCCCGCGGCCAGGAGCGCCGCCAGAAGCACGGCCGACCAGCCGCCACGCACTGCCCTCAGGACCTGCCGAACACCGACCATGGAACACCTCCCACGCTGCCGGCAGTCTCGCCGCTAGTCAGGAACGAAACAAGAACGGACTTTTCCGGATGCAGCTCAGCCCCGGCCGGATCGCGGTCAGGGCCGCGCCATCCGGCAGGCCGGGTCGAAGCTGCGGCCGCGGTCGAGGCCGGAGACGCACCATTCGACGCCGAAGCTCGCCCCGATGATGCCCTGGTCCTCCATGATCGCGTAGTCGATGCGGCGCACGCGGCCGTCGGACAGCACGGCGCGCGCGGTGCAGAAGCGGCGCGGGATCAGGTTCTGGTTATAGGGATTGGTGGTGACCAGCCGCACATGGTCGAAACCGCGGATGGAGAGGCTCGAATTCCAGAACCGCTCCTCCTTCTCGGCAAAGCGCCGCTGGATCTTCTCCAGCGCGGCGGTGTCGTCGCAGGGCAGCAGCTGGTTCTGGTAGCGCGGATCGCGGAACAGCAGTACGCCCGCCACGCCGCGCATCCTGAGGTCCTCGCCGAGGCCGGCAGCGTCGCCCGGCACGCGGCTCGTCGACCAGGTCGTGCCATTGAGGCCGCGCGGGCCGGCGGTCTGGGCCTCGGCCGGCGCGCCGGTCAGCAGGCCGGCGGCGAGGGCGACGAGGAGGGCGGAAAGGCGCGGGCGCATGGGGCGGCTCACTGCGGTTCGGATGCTTCAGCGACGATTCACGCGCGATGCCGCCCGGTCAAGGGCGCGATGGCCACAGCGGCGGGAAATCGACGGCTCGGGCGCTCAGGGCCGGCGGATGCGCACATAGAGCGCGCCAGCGCCGCCATGGCCGGGCGCCGCCTCCTCGAATCCGATCACCAGCGGCCGCATCTCCGGGAGTGACAGCCATTCCGGCACGACGCGCCGGAGCACGCCGCGCGGCGCATAGGGATCGGGGCGGAACATGTCCTCGTCGATGTCCCGCAGGCGCTTCGGCGCGCCCTTGCCGGTGATGACGATGACGAGCTGGTGGCCCTCGGCCTGGGCGCGGCGCAGGAAGGCGATGAGCCGGCGATGCGCCGCCTCCTGGGTCAGCCCGTGCAGGTCGATCCGCGCATCGGCATCGCGGCGGCCGCGCTGCAGCTGGCGCTTCAGGCCCTTCTCGAGGGCGGCCAGAGGTGGCGGCGCGGGTGGCGCGGGCGGGGCCGGCTTGGTCGCCGTGCGGCGGGCGGGCTTGGCCGGGGCGGCGACGACCACGGGGGGCTCGGGCTCCGGCTCGGGCTCGGGGGCCACGCGCGCCGGGTCCAGCGGCGTGACGGACCGCGCCACATGCGACCACAGGCGCTTGTCCTCGGCCGAGAGGTCCTTCTTGCGGCGGCTCACGGCCGTGGCTCCGGCACGGGCACCTGCGCCACCTCCGGCGAGAGGCTCCTTGGCAGCAGCACGAACCAGTTGGCGCGATGGCGGATGCGGCCGGCCACCGATCCCGCCTCCAGTCCCGTCCCGAGATAGAGGTCGCCGCGCGCCGGCCCGACAATGGCCGAGCCCGTGTCCTGCATCACCATCAGCCGCCGGAAAGGCTCGCCCGTCTCGCCGATGCCGGTGGGCAGCAGGCCGTCGATGAAGACCGGCGTGCCATAGGCATGGACGTTGCGGTCCACCGCGATGGTGCGCCAGTCCGTCACCGGCACGCCCTGTGCGCCGATCGGCCCGTCCTCGGCTGAGAGCTCGCTCTTCACCCGGAAGAAGACATAGGAGCGGTTCTGCCGACGCACGTCGCGGGCGGGCTCCGGATTGTCGGCCATCCAGGCGCGGATGAAGTCCATCGACATCTGCTCGCGCGTGGCGATGCCGCGTTCGATCATCACCCGGCCCACCGGCACGTAGCGGTGGCCGTTATGGGCGGCATAGCCGATGCGCAGCGTCGTGCCGTCGGGAAAGCGCAGGCGCGCCGACCCCTGGATCTGCGTGAACATGACGTCGACCGGATCGCGCGCATAGGCGATCTCGAGGCCCCGGCCGGCGAGCGCGCCCTCCTCGATCTCGCCGCGGTCGAAATAGGGCAGGAAGCGGCCGTTGACCCAGCGCCCGGCTCCGGAGCGGGCGTCGAAGCCGCTGCCGCTGCGCGCCGAGACGAGATCGTCCGGTTTGGCGTGGAAGGGCGCGGGGAAGGCGTCGGTCCGCTCCCGCGAGGCCAGCACCTCCGGCTCGTAATAGCCGGTGAGGAAGCCGTCGGCCTCGATGCGCTCGCCGAAGCGGGCGATGCGGACGGGACGGAACTCGCGCTCGAAGAAGGCGCGGGCCTCCGCCGCCGGAACGGGATCGGGCAGCGCCATGGCGCGCGGGCAGATCTCGCGCACCGCCTGCCAGACGCGCGGCGCCGTGCGCGGCGGGCCTGAGGCGGCGAGGATCGTGCGGCAGGAGATGCGGAAGGCCTTGAGCGCGAGGTCCTGCCGGTCCTCCGCCCAGCCGGGCAGGTCGGCGAAGCGGGCGGCCTCGCTCCAGGTCTCCGGATAGACGAAGGGGAAGCCGGAGGCGTGGGCTGCGGCCGGGTCAGCCTCGGGCTCCGCGGCGGGCGATGCCGCGGCGGTCGCAGGGGCCGGGGCCGGAGAGGGCGTGGGGGCTTCCGCCGCTGGAGCAGCCGGGGCCGGTTCGGGCGAAGCCGGCGGGGCGGGTGCAGCCGCGACATCCGGGGCAGCGGGCACCGCCGGCGCAGCGGGTGCGGGCGGAGGGAGCAGGAACAGCAGGTCGTTGGAGCCCGCGGTGGCTGGCGCGGCGGCGAAGAGGCTCGCCGCCAGGATGAGGCCCGCCGCGGCGGGCCGGATCAGGGACAGCCGTGTCGATCGCCATCGCATGGGCCGTCCCCCGGGAGAGGATCAGCCGCCGGCTTCGGTGGCGATCAGGCGCCAGTTCGGATCGCGGTCGGTGACGTTGCGGGCGAAGGTCCACACATCCGTCACGTCGACGACCTTGTCCGGCGAGCCGTCCACCACCGTGCCGCTGCGGTCGCGGGTGGCGGTGACGAGCTGGGAGACGAACTTCATCGTCACCTGCGCCTGGTCGCCGCGCAGCTGGGCGTCGACGATCTCGGCGCGCTCGATGCCGACGAAACGGGTCTCCACCTGCTCGCCGCGCGTCTCGCGATCGCGGATCGCCGCCTCGAAGCCGTCGAACACGTCCTTGGCGAGCAGGTCGCGCAGCATGCGGCGGTCACCCGAGGCGAAGGCGAGGACGATCATCTCATAGGCCGCCTTGGCGCCGCCGATGAAGCCGCCGGGCTCGAAGGAGGGATCGCGCGAGGCGATGCCGTCGAAGCCGCGGGCGAGCGGCGTGCCGGGGGCGGCAAAGGCGCCCCAGCGCGGCTCGGCCGGATCGACGGCCACGGGAGCCGGCGCGGGACCGCGGTTCGGCAGAGGGATCACCTCGCCGCCCTGCGGGCCGGGCGCACCCGGAGGCCGGGCACCGGGAGGAAGGTCGCGCGGCCGGAACGGATCCTGCTCCGAGCCGGTCTTCGTGCCGAGCACGCTCCGCAGCCGGAAGAAGATGAACACCGCGAGGGCGAGGAAAATGATCGTGTAGATGTCGAACACGTTGGTCATGTCGCCGTTGAGAGAAACAGGCCCGTCACGATCCGCAGCACGCCGCGAGGGACCTCCAGTGTAACTGCATCGTGGCCTTCAGATAAGGCCTTTTTCGGAGGCCGCCAGTCCGCTGCGGCATGCCGCCTCGCAGCCGGGTCCCGCCGCAGGGCGCCGGGCCACATTCCCTCGCGCGGAAAGCCTTTCGCAACGGAATGACGCTAGGTTGCAGATGGGAGGTGGGACATCCCGCAATGGCAAGGCAGAGCATCAGCGAGCGGCGGCGCGGCGGCCGGCGTCAGGATCTACGCTACAGCGCCCGCATCGAGAACCTCGCGGACGGTGTCGAGACGGCCTGCACCATTCTGGACGTGTCGCAGACCGGCGCGCGGCTTATCGCCCGCGATCCCGACCAGATCGGCGAGGAATTCCTCCTGCGCCTTGCCATCGGCCGCCAGGCCCAGCGCCATTGCGAGGTGGTCTGGCGCGACGGCGCCACCATGGGCGTCCGTTTCCTCGTCGCCCCGGAGCCGGGGCCCTGACGCAGCCCCGCCGCGCGGCGAGGCTGCGCGAGGCTTGAGGTCAGGAGCAGCGGCGCTCGCGGCGAATGACCACCGTGCCGTTCGGCCGCTCGGTGCGGATTACCACATTGCGGCAGCGCTCGCGGACGATGACGCGCGGGCCGCGCCGCTCACGGATGATGACCCGGTCCGGACCGCGATCGCGCCGCCAGCCGGCACGGCTGTCCTCGGCGCGGATGCGCACGCCGCCCTCGCCGGCGCGGATGCGCAGGTCCTGGGCGAAGCTCGGTGCGGAAACCAGAAGGGCGGCGGCGAAAGCGCCGAGGGCGAGACACTTCATCAGGAGGTCCTCGTTGAGGTCAGGACCCGTTCAACCCCGCGCCGCACCTGTTGTTCCTGGGGCCGGAAAAGCAAACGCCCGCGTGCGGGTGGCACGCGGGCGCTGCGAAATTGGTGCCCAGAAGAGGACTCGAACCTCCACGACTTTCATCACTGGTACCTGAAACCAGCGCGTCTACCAATTCCGCCATCTGGGCGAAGGCGGCTCTCATAGCGAGCCCGGCGGGGCACGTCAACGTGCCTTTGCCGGGAAAGCGCATCGCCGCCCTCAGGGGCCGAAGACGAAGACGCGGCGCGGCACGAGTTCGCCGGCCTCCACCTCGCAGAGCGCGATGGGATCGCCGCCGCAGGAGGCCCAGACCGTGCCCTCGATCGGCGCATCGCGGCCGCGCAGGATCGTGCTCTGGCCGCGCAGCAGCCGGCCCGCCACGTCGCGGTTCACCTTGACCTCCGGCACCTCCGACAGCGCCGCCTCGACGGGCAGGAGCGCGTCCTCCAGCGTCTGGTCGGCGATCTGGCCCTCGGCGAGCTCGCGCAGCTCCTCCAGCGACACCGTGTCGTCCTCGCCGAAGGGGCCGACGCGGGTGCGGCGCAGCTCGGTGACATGGCCGAGGCAGCCGAGGTCGCGGCCGATATCGCGGGCGATCGCCCTGACATAGGTGCCCTTGCCGCATTCGGCCTCGAAGGCGGCGCTCTCGGCGGAGAAGGCGACGAGCTTCAGGCTTTCCACCGTGATGGGACGGGCCTCCAGCGTCACCTCCTCGCCGTCGCGGGCGAGATCATAGGCGCGCTCGCCGCCGATCTTGATGGCGGAGAATTTCGGCGGCACCTGCATGATCGTGCCGGTATAGCGCGGCAGCAGGGCCTCGACGGCCTCGCGCGTCGGGCGGGTGTCGGAGCGCTGCGTGACCTCGCCCTCGGTGTCGTCGGTCGCGGTCTCGGCGCCCCAGGCGACGGTGAAGCGATAGGTCTTGCGGCCGTCCATGACGAAGGGGACGGTCTTGGTCGCCTCCCCCAGCGCGATCGGCAGCAGGCCCGTGGCGCGCGGGTCGAGCGTGCCGGCATGGCCGCCCTTCTTGGCGTTGAACAGGCGGCGGACCTGCGACACCGCATGGGTCGAGGTCATGTCGAAATCCTTGTCGAGCACCACCCAGCCGTGGACATCGACCTTCTTGGAGCGCGGCTGGTTCATGCCTCGTCGTCCTTGCCGCCGTCGCGGCGCACGTCGCGCTGCACCGCCTCGCTGTCGAGCAGGCGGTCGATGCGCGAGCCCTCCTCGAAGGAGGTGTCGATGCGGAAGCGCAGGTCGGGCGCGAACTTGAGGTTCGTGCGGTGCGCGAGCTCGCCCCGCAGGTAGCGCTTGTTGCGGGCGAGCGCCTGGATCACCGCCTCCTGGTTCTGGCCGCCGAGCGGCATGACGAAGCAGGTGGCGATCTTCAGGTCCGGCGACATGCGGACTTCCGGAACGGTGACGATGGTGGTCTCCAGCACCGGGTCCTGGATCTCGCCGCGCGACAGGATTTCGGCGAGACCGTGGCGCATCAGCTCGCCGACGCGCAATTGCCGCTGGGACGGGCCGGAGCCCGTGTCGAATCGTTTGGCCATGGTCGTGACGTCCTTCGCCCGGGATCGGACCGGGTGGAAGCGGATGGGAGGCGGGCACATACACCCGCGGGGGCGGAAAGGGAAGTCAGAAGGCGGCGAGTGCCGCTTCCGCCTCGCCGATGGCGGCGGGCGTGCCGACATGCAGCCAGAGCCCGTCGAGCACCAGGCCGAAGAGCCGCCCCTGCGCGAGGGAAGCGTTCCACAGCGCGTTGAGCGAGAAGATCTCGCCGGCCTGGCGTCCCGCGAAATCAGCCTTCCGCATCACCGCCGCGCCGGCATAGGCGAAGGGCGCGCGCGGCGCCGCGCCCCGCCGGGTGAGGCGGCCCGCCTCGTCGCGGAAGAAATCACCCGGCCCGTCGAAGCCGACGCTGCCCTCCATCGGCGCGAGCAGCAGCAGCGTGTCCATCAAGGCCGGATCGAAGGCCTCGACAAGCCGGGCGATGTTCGATCCCGCGCGGTCTCGCCAGAAGGAATCGGCGTTGCGGATGAGGAAGGTCTCGCCGAGATGATCGAGCGCCCGGGCGACGCCGCCGCCGGAATCGAGGATTTGCGCGCGCTCGTCGGAGATGGTGACTGCCGGCCTCGTCCGTCCCGCCACGGCCCGCTCGATCTGGTCGGCGAGGTGGTGGACATTGACCACGGCGCGGATCACGCCGGCCTCGGCCAGCGGGTCGAGCACATGGTCGAGCAGCGTCTTGCCGGCGACCTCGACGAGCGGCTTGGGAATGCGGTCGGTGATCGGCCGCATCCGCGTGCCGAGACCCGCCGCAAGCACCATGGCGCTGTCGATCGTTCTCACGGCGCCGTCACGCGGTCGTCGACCCAGCGCTTCACCCGCTCCAGCGCGGGATGGGCGAGGCAGCGCTGGAGATAGGCCCAGATGCGCGGCAGGTGGGCGAGGTACTGGGGCTTGCCGTCGCGCTTGTCGAGGCGGGCGAAGATGCCAAGGATCTTGGTGGCACGCTGCGCGCCCATGATGGCGTAGAGCCGGGCGAAGGCTGCCATGTCGAAGCTGGGATCGGCGGCGCGGCGGGCGGCCGCATAGCGCGACAGCAGCTGCAGCTCGAGGTCCTCCGGCACGGTGATGCGCGCATCCTGCAGCAGGGAGGCGACGTCATAGGCGGCGGGGCCCATGACCGCGTCCTGGAAGTCGATCAGGCCGACGCGCTCCACGCCCTCGCGGCCCTCCAGCCAGATGAGGTTCGGCGAGTGGAAATCGCGCAGGACCCAGGTCTGCGGCGCGCGCTCCACCTCCTCGAACAGCTCGGTCCAGCGCTGCAGAAAGACATATTTCTCGCTCGCCGGGATGCGGGCGCCCTTCATCGGCAGGTACCAGTCGAGGAGCAGCTCCACCTCGATGGTCAGCGCGTCGCGGTCATAGGCCGGCAGGGTATAGGGGCCCTTCGGCGTCGCCAGCTGCGAGGGCCGCGGCCGCGAATGGATCAGCGCCAGCACGTCGACCGCCGCCATGTAGCGCTCGGCGATCGGCGCGCCGTCGCGGATGACACCCTCGCGGCCGAGATCCTCGATGACCAGGAAGCCCTGGTCGAGGTCCACCGCCTCGATCTCCGGCGTCGACAGGCCGATGTCACGCAGGCCCTCGGCCATGGCGACGAAGGGCACCATGTCCTCGGCGAGATGGGCGATGCGGCTGTAGGGCAGGCCGTTCTTCACCACGGGCCCGTCGGGCTTCTTCGGCGCGTTCATCAGCACGGCGCGGCGCTGGCCGTCGAGCAGGCGCTCGTAGGAGCGCGAGGAGGCGTCCCCCTGCAGGTGCCGGCGCAGCGAGCCGCCCCAGCCGGCATTGTCGAGGAAGCCGCGCAGCGCCACGAGGCGCTCCAGCCGCGGGCCCCAGGTGCCGTGGCCGACGAGGACGGCGTTGCGGGCATTGGGGCCGCGCCCCGGCGCCAGCGTGAGGATGATCTCCAGGCGGTCGCCGGAGAGCGCGCCGTCGAGCCGGTCGGGCCATTCGACGATGAGCAGGGCCCGGTCGGAGACCTCGTCCCAGCCGATCTCGGCGATCTCGTCGGGGGAGGTCAGGCGGTAGAGGTCGGCATGGACCACCGGCAGTCGGGCGAGGTCGTAGGGCTGGACGATGGCGAAGGTCGGGCTCGGCACCTCCAGCATGTCGTCCTCGGCGATGGCGCGGATCAGCGCCCGGGCGAGGGTGGACTTGCCGGCGCCGAGATCGCCCTCCAGCGTCACCACGTCGTTCGGCTGGACCGCCATGGCGAGGTCCATCGCGAGCTGGCGCGTCTCGGCCTCGTTGGCGAGCAGGCGGGCGTGGCGGAAGGCGTCTGTCATTCGGCGGCTTTCGAGAGATCCTCGAGATTGGCGGGCAGCGACACCTTGACCTGCGTGCCAGCCCCCGGCGCGCTCTCCACCTCGATCCGGCCGCGATGCAGGTGGACGAAGCTCTGGACGATGGACAGGCCGAGCCCGGCGCCGCGGTGGCGCGTGCCGCTGGTCCGCGTCTCGAAGCGCTCGAACATGCGGCCGACCAGATCGGGCGCGATGCCCCGGCCCTGGTCGCGCACCTTGAAGATGATCTCCTCGCCCTCGCGCGCCGCGTCGAGCACCACCAGCCCGCCCCGGTCGGAAAAGCCGATGGCATTGGTCAGCAGGTTGAACAGCACCTGGCGGATGCGTTGGGCATCGGCCTTGAACGTGCCGATATCGCGGGCGATGCGGGTCTCGAGACGGATCTGGTTCTCGGCGATGCGGTCGCGCACCGCGTCCACCGCCGCCTGAATCGCCGCCCGGATGTCGACCTCGGACAGTTCGAGTTGCATGACGCCAGCGTCGATGGTGGCGAGGTCGAGCACGTCGTCGATGATCGACAGCAGCGATGTCGAGGAGGCGCCGATATAGCCGAGATATTCGCGCTGCTTGTCGTTGAGCGGGCCGATGGACGGGTCGTCCAGCACCTGGGCGAAGCCGATGATCGTCGTGAGCGGCGTGCGCAGCTGGTAGGAGACGTGGTGCACGAAGTCGTTGCGCAGCTTGGCCGCCGATTCCAGCGCCTCGTTGCGCTCGGTCAGCGCCCGCTCGACCATGACCATGTCGGTGACATTGCGGAAGGTCACCAGGGTCGCGCCGCCGGGCAGCGGCGCCGTGCGGGTGTCGATCACCGAGCCGTCGTTGCGGTCGATGCGTACCGAGCGCGGCTGGCGCTCGTCGGCCACCGCGGTGACGGCGCCGCGGATGTCGGTCCACACACGCGCATCGCGGACATAGGACAGGCAGAGGGCCGCCACATGCTCGATGGTCGGCCGTCCCTCGAGCAGCGTGTCCTTGATCTCCCAGAGCGCCGCGAAGGCGCGGTTCGACAGCGACAGCCGGCCGTCCGGACCAAACACCGCGACCGCCTCGTCGAGATTGTCGATGGTCTCGCGCTGGACGCGGCCGAGTGCCTGGACCTGCGTCTCCAGCTGCAGGCGCTGGGTGAGGTCCTCGAAGACATAGGTGACGCCGCCGGCGGGATCGGGGTTCTGCACGACGCGCAGGAAGCGGCCATCGGGGAGCGGCCATTCGAGGATGCGCGGCTCGGTGTCCACGGCCTCGTAGATCTGGTGCAGCGCGCGCTTCCACTCGCGGAAATTCGACTGCTCGGGCAACAGCCTGCGCTCGCGCAGCCGGTCGAGGATGTCGCCGTCGGTCGGCGCCTGGTGCAGGAAGGCGGGTTCGAGGTCCCAGAGCTGGCGGAAGGCCTCGTTGTTGAAGACCAGGCGCTTGCCGGCATCGAAGATGGCCACCGCCGTGGCGAGCTGGTCGAGGGTGCGCTTGTGCGTCTCCATCTCGACCGAGAGCTCGGAGCGGATGGTCTCAAGTTCGGTCACGTCCACGGCCATGCCCGCCGAGCCGAGGCCGGCCGGCCGCTCCACCACGTCGAAGATGCGCCGCTGCCCGGCCGCCACAGCGGCGACGCGGCGGGCGAAGGGCGTGCGGGCGCTGCGGGCCTTGGCGGCTTCGTTGCGGTCGGCGGCGGCGAGGAGCTCGGCGCCCGAGGAGACCGCCTGTTCGCCGTCGGCGGCGTCGGTGGCCGCGGCATAGGCGGTGTTGACCCAGGTGATGCGGCCGTCGGCGTCGCGCAGCCAGACGGGCAAGGCGAGGCTGCCGAGGAAAGAGCGGACAGCCGCCGTCTCGCGCACCAGCGCGTCGTGCTCCGCCCGCAACCGCACGAGCTCGGCGCGGGCGCCGGCGACATGGCGCAGCCGCAGCACGGCCCGCCCGCCGATGGGACGGCCCTCCGCCTCGATGGGCTGGCCGCCCTGGCTGACGAGGTCGAGGATGAAGGGCGTTCCGGACTGGCGCAGCGCGTCGACGGCGCGCTCCAGCTCGGCGGCGGGCTCCGGCGGCAGCCAGGCGCCGAAGGCGAGCACCCGCCGCGGCGAGGGCAGGTCGGTCACCAGCGTCACGTCGCCGGCAATGTCGGGTTCGTCACGGTCGCCGCCCCAGACGACGATCACATGGGGGTCGAGGCTGAGCAGCTCGGCGCTGCGGTCGAGGGCGAGGCGCAGCTCGTTGATCTCGCGCCGCGCGCTCTGGGCGTCGGCGGCGGCGCTGGCGCGCGAGCGCAGGAGGCCGATGGCGGTGACCACGCCGAAGACGACGACGCCGACATTGAGCCCGAAGGCGGCCCATTCATGGGCGCGGATCGTACCGAGGACCTCGGAAAGGGCCGGCCCGGCGATCTCGGCCGAGGCAAGCGCGGTGGAAGCGAGAAGCGTCGCGGTGGCTGCGGACAGCGTCGCGAGCCCTTTCGGCAGGCGCCGCGCCGATGATCCCGGCTGGTCGGATGCGTCCTCGACCCTGCTGAGGCCCGGCATCGCCTGTCCTTGTCGTCCGCGGTTCGGCACCTCTTGCCCCAGGAGCGATCCGCGATGGTGCCGCCCGCATCGCGAATCACGCTCACCATACCCTCGGGGTGACTCTGCGTTTAAGAGTCCAGAACGTGAACGGTCCGAGGAAAATCGCGGGAGCCTGCCGTGGGGTCACAAAGCCGGCAGGTCGCGCCGCATGGTGATGGCGTCGGTGGTGCCCGCCTCGGTGCGGTAGTACCCCTTGCGGCGGCCGATCGTGACGAAGCCAGCGCGCTCGTACAGATGGAGGGCCGGGCTGTTGCCGACCTCCACCTCAAGGAAGAGGGTGCGGACCCCGGCGCGCATCAGGTCGGGGACATGGGCCTTGAGCAGCCGGGCGCCGTAGCCTCGCCCGCGCAGCCGCGCCGCAACCGCGACGGTGAGGATTTCCGCCTCGTCGGCGGCGATGCGGCTGAGGATGAAGCCGGCCGGCGGCGCCGCGGGCCGGCGCCGGATGACATGGGCGAGGACGTTGCGCTCGGCCAGCATGGCGGCGATGTCCTCGGCGCCCCAGCCGCGGTGGAAGGCGGCCGCGTGGATCGTGGCGAGGTCGTCGCAATCGGCGCGTTCGGCGCGGCTCACCACCGGTTCGGGTCGCGGCCACCACCACAGGCCCACATCGTAGATCGACGTCATGCGCGGCGCTCCGCGCTGGTCTTGGCGTCGACCGCCTTGAGGTAGAGGGGGCGGCAAGGCGCGAGCGCGGGGTCGACCGTCGCGCCGAGCCGCGCCAGGACGGTGATGTCGGGCGCCGGGCGGCCATCGAGCGCGACGGGAGCGGCGGCGCCATCGGGCCAGGCCGCCATCACGGCCTCCACGCCGGGGCCGACCAGCGCGACGGGACCGGCGGCTGCCGCCAGGGCGGCCGCGGCCTCGCGCGGTAGATAGGCCGACGGTTGCAGGATGGAGCGGTCACCGGCGGTGAGCGCCGCATAGACATGGCCGTGCCGGGCGTCGATGGCGGCGAGCACTGCGGCCGGCTCCGGGGCGGCGAGAAACGGTTCGGCCAGAACGGCGAGGGTGGAGAGGCCCACCGCCTCGCCATCGGCGGCGAGCGCCATGGCGCGGGCGGCCGAGAGCGCGACGCGCAGGCCGGTGAAGCTGCCGGGACCGGTGGTCGCGACGAAGCGGCGACAGTCGCGCGGGGCGATTCCGGCCCTTGTGCAGGTCTCGGCGACAAGCGGGATGAGGCGCTCGGCATGGCCGCGTTCCATCGCCTCGCAGGCCGAGGCGAGGATCACGTCACGGTCGGCGTCGAAAACGGCGACCGAACAGGCACCGAGCGCCGTGTCGAGGGCGAGAACCAACATGGGGCGGTGCTACACCGTCGCGCCCCGGTGGTGAAGGCCGACTTGCGGCTGAAGCCGCCGCGTCAGATGGCCTGGACCTCGCGCACATCCGGCAGGAAGTGGCGCATCAGGTTCTGGATGCCGTGCTTCAGCGTCGCGGTCGAGGACGGGCAGCCCGAGCAGGACCCCTGCATGGCGAGATAGACGATGCCGTCCTTGTAGCCGCGGAAGGTGATGTCGCCGCCATCGGCCGCCACAGCCGGGCGCACCCGCGTCTCCAGCAGCTCCTTGATCGTGTCGACCGTGCCGGCATCGGACGGATCGAAGAACTCCGCATCGCCCTCGGCCACCGTCACCTCGCCGCTGCGCACCAGCGGCTGGCCCGACATGAAGTGCTCCATGATCGCGCCGAGGATGGCCGGCTTCAGGTGCGGCCATTCGGCCGAGCCCTTCGTCACAGTGATGAAATCATTGCCGTAGAAGACACCCGCGACGCCGTCGATCGCGAAGAGCTTCTCGGCCAGCGGCGACTGGCGGGCCGCGTCCGCGTTCGGCATGTGCAGGGTGCCCTCGGGCAGGACGGTGCGGCCGGGCAGGAACTTCAGGGTCGCCGGATTGGGCGTGGCTTCGGTCTGGATGAACATGCTGCTCTCCCCGTACGCCGGTTCAAGGCCGGGCCGATTGGAATGATTCAAAAAACTGCTCTGCCCCAATGATGTGGCGATCCGCGGGTCTCGCGTCAACTGGAAAGCGGCCGCTTGGCCGGGTTGACGCCGCTTGCCGCTCCGCCAGTCTCACCCCCCGGGAGAAAACGCCATGCCGACACGCCGCCAGATCCTTGCGACGGGCTCAGCCCTCGCCGCCGCCGCGATCCTTCCCGCCCGCGCCCAGCCGCGCCCGATAACGCCGATCCTCTTCGTCCACGGCAATGGCGACCATGCCGCCCTCTGGATGACGACGCTCTGGCGCTTCGAGGCCAATGGCTGGCCGGCCGATCGCCTGCGCGCGCTCAATTTCACCGATCCGCTGTCGCGCAACGACGATGCGGTGACCCAGGCCGGCCGCTCCGGCACGGCCGACCAGCTGCGCGAGCTCTCTGCCGAGGTCGATGCCCTGCTCGCCCGCACCGGCGCATCGCGGCTGGCGCTGGTGGCGAGCTCGCGCGGCGGCAATGCCGTGCGCAACTTCGTCGTCGAGGCCGGCGGCGCTCCGAAGGTCAGCCATGCCGTGCTCTGCGGTACGCCGAACCGCGGCGTCTTCGCCTGGGATGCCAATCCCGGCAGCGAGTTCAACGGCCGCGGCCCCTTCCTGACCATGCTCAACCGCCGCGACACGGATGTGGTGGAGGGCACCGCCTTCCTCACCCTCCGCAGCGACGGCAACGACAAGTTCGCGCAGCCCGACGGCCGCTTCGTCGGCCGTCCGGGCGTTGCGACCGGCATCGATGCGGACGGCCCGACCCTGCGCGGGGCGACCAACATCGCCCTCGGCCAGCTCGACCACCGCGAGGTGGCCTTCCATCCCCGCGCCTTCCGCGAGATCCACCGCTTCATCGCCGGCACCGAGCCCTCGACCCTCGCCGTGCCGGCGGAGGCGCAGGTGCGGCTCTCCGGCCTCGTCACCGGCAATCCCGGCGGCGTGCCGACCAACCGCCCGGTGGAGGGCGCCAAGGTCACGGTCTTCCGCGTCGATCCGGCGACGGCCGAGCGCCGCGGCGAGGCGCTGCTCGACATCACCACGGCCGCCGATGGCCGCTGGGGCCCCGTGACCGTCGCGCCGACCGATGCGCTGGAATTCGTCCTGGCCGCGCCGGGCGCGCCCGTCACCCACATCTACCGCTCGGCCTTCCCGCGCTCCTCCAGCGTCGTCCATCTGCGCCCGGGCCGGCCGCTGACGGACGCCGACCGCGCCGCCGGCGCCGTCGTGCTGATGACGCGGCCGCGCGGCTATTTCGGCATTCCGCGCGATGTGGTGCTGCTCGACGGCCGCGAACCGGCCGACGTGACCAAGGGGGTGGCCACCGACGCGACCACGACCCTGCGCCTGCCCGCCGCCGAGATCGGCCGGCCGGTCGCCGGCCTGTTCAATGAGGAGCGCGTCGTGGCGCGCGCCTGGAGCGTCGCCGAGAACCGCATCGCGATTGCCGAGCTGACGTGGTGAGTGACTTTGGTGAGGCGCGTCAGGCCAGCGCCTCGATCTCCTCGTCGGAGAGCTGGCCCGGCACGATGGCGACGGGGATCGGATAGGAGCCGGCGGTGCGGGCGAGGCTGGAGACCAGCGGTCCCGGCCCGTCCTTCCCCGTTCCGGCGGCGAGGACGAGGATGGCGACGTCCGGGTCCTCCTCGATCTGGGTGAGGATCGCCTCGCTCAGCTTGCCCTCTCGCACCACGAGCTCCGGCTCGACGCCCACCAGGGTCATCGTCCGGTCGGCGGCGGCGTCGAGCTTGGCGCGGGCTTCCGCATGGGCCTCGGCCCGCATCACGTCGGCGACGCCGAACAGCGCCTGCCCGTCGCCCACCTTCGGCTCGATCACGGCGAGCATGAGCAGGCGGTGGCCGGTGCGTGCGGCGCGGCGGGCTGCGAAGACGATGGCGCGGTCGCATTCGGCTGTCTCGTCCACCACCACCATGAATTTGGGGGTGTGGCCGGACTGGTAGGCTTCGCGCTTGCGGGTCATTCGGGGCCTCTCCTGCGCACCGCAACGGCGCTATGTCGCACCCCCGCCGCAGCCTTGGCAAGCGGGGCCGGAAGGCCCCCGATGGGGCAATCCGCTATCACAACGCGGTGGCATTGCGTCGCAATCCTTGGAAAGACGGGGGTGTGCTGCTATGTGCCAGCACATGACCGACACGCCGCTCGACCTCATCCGCAACTTCTCGATCGTGGCCCATATCGACCACGGCAAATCGACGCTTGCCGACCGCCTCATCCAGGTCACCGGCGGCCTGTCCGAACGCGAGATGACCGAACAGGTCCTCGACAACATGGACATCGAGAAAGAACGCGGCATCACCATCAAGGCGCAGACGGTGCGCCTCGACTACACGGCGAGCGACGGCAAGACCTATGTCCTGAACCTCATGGACACGCCCGGCCACGTCGACTTCGCCTATGAGGTGTCGCGGTCGCTCGCCGCCTGCGAGGGCTCCATCCTGGTCGTCGACGCCTCGCAGGGCGTCGAGGCGCAGACGCTCGCCAATGTCTACCAGGCGCTCGATGCCGGCCATGAGATCGTGCCGGTGCTGAACAAGATCGACCTGCCGGCCGCCGAGCCCGAGCGCGTCAAGCAGCAGATCGAGGACGTCATCGGCCTCGATGCCTCGGACGCGGTCGAGGTCTCGGCCAAGACCGGCCTCAACATTCCCGCGGTGCTGGAGGCCATCGTCCAGCGCCTGCCCGCGCCGAAGGGCGACAAGTCCGCCCCGCTTAAGGCCATGCTGGTCGACAGCTGGTACGACCCCTATCTCGGCGTCGTCGTCCTCGTGCGCGTCATCGACGGCACGATGAAGAAGGGCCAGCGCATCAAGATGATGGGCACGGACGCCGTCTACGACATCGACAAGATCGGCGTCTTCACCCCGAAGATGCGCGACGTGACGGATCTCGGCCCCGGCGAGGTCGGCTTCATCACCGCCTCGATCAAGGAGGTCGCGGATACACGCGTCGGCGACACCATCACCGACGAGAAGAAGCCGACCGCCGCGGCCCTGCCGGGCTTCAAGCCGGCCCAGCCCGTGGTCTTCTGCGGCCTCTTCCCCCAGGACGCCGCCGATTTCGAGGACCTGCGCGCCGCCATGGGCAAGCTGCGCCTCAACGATGCCAGCTTCTCCTTCGAGATGGAGAGCTCGGCCGCCCTCGGCTTCGGCTTCCGCTGCGGCTTCCTCGGGCTCCTCCACCTCGAGATCATCCAGGAGCGTCTGGAGCGCGAGTTCAACCTCGACCTCATCGCCACCGCGCCCTCGGTCGTCTACCAGATCCTCCAGCGCGACGGCACGCTCATCGAGCTGCACAACCCGGCCGACATGCCGGATCCGATGAAGATCGAGATCATCTCGGAGCCGTGGATCCGCGCCAAGATCATGACGCCCGACGACTATCTCGGCTCGGTGCTGAAGCTCTGCCAGGACCGCCGCGGCGTGCAGATCGACCTGACCTATGTCGGCTCGCGCGCCATGGTCACCTATGACCTGCCGCTCAACGAGGTCGTCTTCGACTTCTACGACCGGTTGAAGTCGATCTCGAAGGGCTATGCCTCCTTCGACTACCAGATCACCGACTATCGCGAGGGCGACCTCGTGAAGATGTCGATCCTGGTCAATGGCGAGCCGGTCGACGCGCTGTCCATGCTCGTCCACCGCAACCGCGCCGAAAGCCGCGGCCGCGCCATGTGCGAGAAGCTGAAGGACCTCATCCCGCAGCACCTCTTCAAGATCCCGATCCAGGCCTCGATCGGCGCCAAGGTCATCGCCCGCGAGACCATCTCGGCCCTGCGCAAGGACGTCACCGCCAAGTGCTACGGCGGCGACATCTCCCGCAAGCGCAAGCTTCTGGACAAGCAGAAGGAGGGCAAGAAGAAGATGCGCCAGTTCGGCAAGGTGGACATCCCGCAGGAAGCCTTCATCGCCGCGCTCAAGATGGACGCGTGAGAACCCGTCGATCCCGCCAGTTTCGCGGGATCGCCTTCACGCTTTCTTCGCTCGCCCCTGGGTAAATGTGGGCCGATGACGTTGCCATCGGACCTTCCCGCCGACCTGGCCCGGGCCGCCGCCGGGGCCTTTCCCGGCGAACCCATCCGGTGGGCCGGACGGCCCTCATCCCGCGCCGCCTTCTGGCGGGCGCTGCCGATCTGGCTCTTCGCCATCCCCTGGACGGCCTTCGCCCTCTTCTGGGAAGCCATGGCCATCGGCGGGGCCCTCGGCCTTGCCGGGCGCGGCAGCGAGGCCAGTTCAACCTTCGGCCTCGTCTTCACGCTGTTCGGACTGCCCTTCATCGCGGTCGGTATCGTCCTGATGGGCCTTCCCTTCTGGACGGCGCGGCGCACGGCGTGCACCCTGTGGCTGGTCACCACGCGCCGCGTCGGCTCGGTGACGCTCACCGCCAGCGGCGTCACCATTCGGACGGTCTGGCCGCACGATCTCCTCGCCATGGAATGCCGGGAGCGCCGCGACGGCTCCGGCACCCTCAAGCTGATCTTCGGCGAGGGGCGGGACTCCGACGGCGACAAGGTCGAGCGGTCCGAGACCCTCGGCCACATTCCGGAGGTCAGGCGCGTCGAGGCGCTGGTGCGTCAGCTGGCCGATGACGCGAAGGCTGCGGCCGCGGCGACGTAGGGCGCCTTCAGTCCTTCATCAGCACCAGCCGGTGCAGCGTCGCCTTGCCGAGGTTGAAGAACGACCAGGAGGTGGCGAAGAAGGCGAGATACTTGTTCACCACCTGCACCCCGACGAGCCGCTCGGCCTCGGCGCGGTTCTCGACCAGGCGGTCGAACCAGGCGCGCAGCGTCGGCCGGTAGTCGTGGGATGAATCGTGGGTGAGGCGGAAGCCGGCCTCTCGTGCCCAGGCGAGGTGGTCGGTGTGCAGCGCCAGCACCGAGCCGGGGAAGAAGGCCTGCGCCCCCAGCATCGAGGTCGGCCAGCGGTCGGTGCCGTTCAGCGAGAAGAAATGGAAGACCGCGCGGCCGCCGGGCCTCAGCGCCGCATGGAGGCGCCGGTAGAGCGGCAGAGCCTCGTCCGGCTTGATGTGCTCGAAGGAGCCGATCGAATAGACCTTGTCGAGCGTCTCCACCCCGTAGTCGCGGGTGATGAAGTCGTCGTACTCGGCCCTGAGGCCGAGGTTGTCGCGGATATAGGCGAGCTGGTCGTGCGAGAGGGTCAGGCCTGAGAGGTTCTCGGCATCGCCGGTCGCGGCATGGATATGCCTGAGCATCGAGCCCCAGCCGCAGCCGAGTTCGAGGATGCGCTCGCCCGGCTTCGGGTCGAGAAGGCCGAGGATGTGGTTCGCCTTGGCGAGCTGGGCATCCTCGATCGTGTCGCCGGGCGCGTGGAAATCGGCGCAGGTGTAGAACATGAAGCGCCGGTCGAGGAACAGCGCGTAGAAGTCGTTCGACAGGTCGTAATGGTACTGGATGCCGTCGGCATGGCTGACCGAGAGGGCTTCGCGCAGCAGGCGCTCGCGCCGCGCCGCCAGCGGCCAGTGATCGACCAGCGCCTGGATCGGCGGGAGCTGGGGGCGGGTGAGGAACTGCCAGATCGTCTCGGCCGGCACGGGAGTGGGTGACCGCGCGAACCACAGCGGCGTCGCATAGGCGAGGCCCATGGTCAGGGCCTCGGTGGCGGCAAGGCGCATCCGCGTGGCGAGCCCGGCCGGTTCAAGGCCGAGCTGACGGCGGACGATGGCCTCCCGCTCCCCGGTCATGCCCGCCCGCGCCTGCTTTTGGCCGGCCGCACCACCGTCGCCAGCCAGTTGGCGATTTCGGTGCGGCGGCGGCTGGTATCGAGCAGCTGCTCGTCGAAGCCGTGACGCCAGGCCGCCGGCTGGTGGGACGGGTCGGCGTCGAGCGCCTCGAGGTCGGCGCGCCAGCGGGAGAGCGCCTCCATATCCTCGAAGAAGCCCTCGTCCACGAGGCGGGGTCCCAGCGCCCCGCCGATGGCCGCGACCTCGGCGAGCGAGAATTCCGGATGGTACTGCACCGCCCAGGCCAGGCCCTCGCCGACACGGATCTCCACGGCCTGAACCTCGCTCATGCCGTTGGAGGCGAGCAGGGTGGTGCCGGGCGCCATGGTCTCCACCTCGTCCTGGTGAACCGCCGGCGCGTCGAAGGCGATGGGCCGTCCCGCCAGCATCGGATGGGCGCGGCCGGCCTCGTTGGGGACGATCTTGCGGGCAAAGCCCATTTCGCGGCCCTTGGGGTTCCGGCGCACCACGCCGCCGGCAGCCGTGGTGAGGACCTGCAGGCCCCAGCAGGAGCCGAAGACCGGCGTGCCCGAGGCGAAGATCTGCCGGGCGAGGTCGATCTGCGAGCGGATCTCGGGGGTCATGTCGTAGAGGTTGAGCGACGAGCCGGTCAGCGCCACGCCGTCATAGCCCTCCAGGCCGCCCGCATCCGGCAGGTTGGCGCCGGGATCGGCGGGGAAGGCGATGTCGCAGACGGCATCGGGCGCGAGCTCCCGCAGCACCTCCGCATAGGCCTCCGACGGCGTCGCGCCGCGGCTGGCGGCATGGCGGGCGCGATCGGCGGCGGTGTTGCCTTCGACGACGAGGAGGCGGAGCGACATGGGAGGCCTTCGGGAGAACGGGCGGCACGACGCCCCGTGACATGACGGCAAAACGGGGCGGAATTCCGTTGCCCCATCCGCGCAAAAACGGCAAGATGTGCGGTGACCGCACAATCGCGTGAGGCCGACCCTGGACGCCGCTCCTTTCCGCCAGATCGACCGCGACCACATGCTGGGCCTCGAAAAAGGCCTCGCCGTGATCGCCTGTTTCGATGCCGGCCATCCGCGCCTCACCATTGCCGATGTGGCCCGCATGACGGGCCTCAGCCGCGCCACCGCGCGCCGCTGCCTCATCACCCTCGCCCGCATCGGCTATGCCGAGACCGACGGCCGGCATTTCGCCCTGACACCGCGCGTCCTCCAGCTCGGCTACGCCTATCTGTCCTCGACCCCGCTGACCGCCGTGCTGCAGAACGCGCTGGAGCGCCTCAGCGAGGAGATCGGCGAGAGCTCGTCGGCCTCGCTGCTGGACGGCCGCGACATCGTCTATGTCGCCCGCGCCGCCACCAAGCGGATCATGTCGGTGGGCCTGTCGGTCGGCTCGCGCCTGCCGGCCTATTGCACCTCGATGGGTCGGGTGCTGCTCGCAGCCCTTCCCGAGGATGAGGCGCGCCGCCGCGTCGAGGCCTCCGACCGGCGAGCGCTGACCCGTGCGACGGCCACCAGCGTCGAGGCGGTCATGGCGCGGGTCGCGGCCGCGCGCACCGCCGGCTATGCGGTGATCGACCAGGAGCTGGAGGTGGGGCTGACCTCCATCGCCGTGCCGGTCATCGACCGCGAGGGCAAGGTGGTCGCGGCGATCAATGTCGGCACGCAGGCGACACGCTTTCCCCCTGGAATCATCGTGGCGGAGATCCTGCCGAAGCTCTTGAAGGTGCAGGCGGAGCTGGCGCGGATCGTGTGAGAGCCAGCGCTATCGATGCCCCTCACCCTTCCCTCTCCCCGCTCGCGGGGAGAGGGTTCAACAGCGTCCAGCCATCGTGACGGCCGTCCTGCCAGGCACGACGCCTGAGGCTCCGCACAACGTCGAAGTCCCCCTCTCCCCGCCTGCGGGGAGAGGGAAGGGTGAGGGGCCGAGGGCAGCCAATCCCGCCGCAGCCTCCAAACCCTGTGGGCGGCGCCTGCCGCGCGGTTGAATTCCCCCGCCTCACCTGCGAGCGTCCCCGGCGATGCTCGACCCCGCGCCCCCTCCCGCTGCCGCCAGCCCGCCCGCCGAGGCGGAGGGCCGCGTCACGCCGCTGATGGAGCAGTACATCGAGATCAAGGCGGCGAACCCGGATTCGCTGCTGTTCTACCGGATGGGGGACTTCTACGAGCTGTTCTTCGACGATGCCGTGGCCGCCTCGCGCGCCCTCGGCATCGCGCTGACCAAGCGCGGCAAGCATCTCGGCGAGGACATCCCCATGGCCGGCGTGCCGGTCCATGCGGCGGATGACTATCTCCAGCGCCTCATCCAGCTCGGCTTCAAGGTCGCCGTCTGCGAGCAGGTCGAGGACCCGGCGGAGGCGAAGAAGCGCGGCTCGAAATCGGTGGTGAAGCGCGACGTGGTGCGCCTCGTCACGCCGGGCACGCTCACCGAGGATTCGCTCCTCGATGCCCGCCGCAGCAACTTCCTGCTGGCCGTCGCCCGCGCCCGCACCTCCTCCATCGCCGGCGAGGGCTTTGGCCTCGCCTGGGTCGACATCTCCACCGGCGAATTCCGGGTCGCTGAGACCGATGGCGGGCGACTTGCCGCCGACATTGCCCGCGTCGACCCGCGCGAGATCGTTCTCTCCGACGCGCTCTATGCCGATACGACGCTCGCCGATTTCTGGCGCTCCTTCCGCGCTGTCTCGCCGGTGCCGCGCGACCTGTTCGACGGCGCGACCGCCGAGCGCCGGCTCGCCGGCTATTTCGGCGTCGGCACGCTCGACGGCTTCGGCGCTTTCTCCCGGCTCGAACTCACCGCCGCGGCGGCGGTCGCCACCTATGTCGAGCGCACGCAGATCGCGACGCGCGCGCCACTCACCCCGCCGGTGCGCGAGGCGGCGGGCGCCGCCATGCTCATCGACGCGGCGACGCGGGCCAATCTCGAGCTCGTCCGCACCCTCGGCGGCGAGCGCCAGGGCTCGCTGCTGGCCGCCATCGACCGCACTGTGACCGCCGCCGGCGCGCGCCTCCTCGCCGTACGGCTAGCGAGCCCCCTGACCGACCCCGCCGCCATCGCCGCCCGGCTCGACGCGGTGGAGGCGCTGGTCGCCGCGCCGTCCCTGCGCGCCGAGATCCGCTCCCGTCTCGCGGAAGCTCCCGACATGGCGCGTGCGCTGACCCGCATCGCCATGGATCGCGGCGGGCCCCGGGACCTTGCCGCCATCGGCCAGGGGCTCGTCGCCGCCGTCAGCCTCGCGACCCTGCTGGGCGATGTCGCCGCCGGTGAACTCGGCGCTGCGGCGCAAGGCCTCGCCCGCCCCTCGCCGTCCCTTGCCGACCGGCTGGCGCAGGCGCTCGACGACGAGCTGCCGCTCCTGAAGCGCGACGGCGGCTTCGTGCGTGCCGGCTACCTCCCCGCCCTCGACGAGACGCGGGCGCTGCGCGACGAGAGCCGCCGCGTCATCGCCTCGCTTCAGGCGCGCTATGCCGAGGAGACCGGCATCCGCACCCTCAAGGTCAAGCACAACAACGTGCTCGGCTATTTCGTCGAGGTGGCGCAGCAGCACGGCGAGACCTTCCTGAAGGCCCCGCTGAACGAGACCTTCATCCACCGCCAGACCATGGCGGGGGCGATGCGCTTCTCCACCACCGAGCTCGGCCAGCTCGAGGCGAAGATCGCCGGCGCCGCCGACCGCGCCCTCGGCCTCGAACAGGAGGTCTTCGCCGATCTCGCCCGCGCCACTCTCGCCATGGCCGAGGACATCCGCGCCGCGGCGGAGGCGGTGGCGGTGCTCGACGTTGCGGCCTCGCTGGCGACGCTGGCGGCCGAGGAGAGCTATTGCCGGCCGCTGGTCGACACCTCGCTCGCCTTCGCCGTGAAGCAGGCGCGCCATCCCGTGGTCGAGCAGGCCATCCGCGGCAAGGCGCCTTTCGTCGCCAATGACTGCGACCTCTCAGGGCATGACGGCCGCTCGGAAGCGCCTGCCGGCCGTATCTGGCTGATCACCGGCCCGAACATGGCGGGTAAGTCCACGTTCCTGCGCCAGAACGCGCTGGTGGCCGTGCTCGCCCAGATGGGCTCCTTCGTGCCGGCGGCCTCGGCCCATGTCGGTATCGTCGACCGGCTGTTCTCGCGCGTCGGCGCGGCCGACGACCTCGCGCGCGGGCGATCGACCTTCATGGTCGAGATGGTCGAGACCGCGGCGATCCTCAACCAGGCGGGCCCCCGCGCCCTCGTCATTCTCGACGAGATCGGCCGCGGCACGGCGACCTTCGACGGCCTCTCCATCGCCTGGGCGGCCGTGGAGCACCTGCACGAGACCAACCGCTGCCGGGCGCTCTTCGCCACCCATTTCCACGAGCTCACCGTGCTGTCGCGGCGGCTGCCGCGCCTGTCCAACGCCACCATGCGGGTGAAGGAATGGCGCGGCGACGTCATCTTCCTCCATGAGGTGGGCGAGGGCGCCGCCGACCGCTCCTATGGCATCCAGGTGGCGAAGCTCGCGGGGCTTCCCCCCGCTGTCGTCGAGCGCGCGCGGCAGGTGCTGGCGGAGCTGGAGGCGACCGACCGCACCGCCCCGGCGCGCCGGATGATCGATGACCTGCCGCTCTTTGCGGTCGCGCCCCGGCCGGCGCCGGCCGCGCCGCCCCCCGATCCCGCGCTCGACCTGCTCGACACCATGGACCCGGACGATATGACGCCGCGCGAGGCCCACGAGGCGCTCTACGCCCTCAAGGCGCGGCGCGGGCGCCCCGCCGGCTGAGCACCAGCAGCAGCGCCGACCAGGCCACGGGAATGGCGAGGCCCACGCCAAGGCCGGTCCAGACGGCGCCCTGCGCGGCGAAGAGATGCAGCGCCAGCAGGAAACCGGTGAAGCCGAAGATCATGGTCATGCCGTTGACGAAGGCGGAGGCCACCGCCGGCCCGCCGAGCCGATGGTGCATCAGCAGGATGAAGCTGGTGAAGCTCGCCGGAAAGAGCGCGGCGATGCCGGTGGCCGCCGGGCCGAGGCGCTCGGACACGAGGATCACCGAAATCACCACGGAGACGACGATCGCCGCGCGCAGCGGCAGGTCGTACCAGCGCCGCTGCATCGGCGGCGGCTTTTCGCCACCCCGCCAGCGCCGGGTGATGGCCGTAGCGAGGGCGAAGACCACGAGGTTGAGGATCACCGCCGAGACGGTGGTCCAGGCGAAGGCCTTCACGGCCAGCGCCGCGGCGAGCCAGGCCGCGATCATCGCGAGATAGGACGGCAACAGGCCGGCGCCCCGTCGCGCCAGCACTGCATAGGCGATGGCGGCCGGCGCAATGGCGACATTGCCGGCAAGGCTCGACAGCGCGGCATCCGCGATGAAGGCGGCGTCGTGGTCGAGGGCGAGGATGACATAGGCCGGGCCGGTGGAGATCGGCAGGGCCAGCACCAGCGCCGCGAGGAAGGGCCGCGCCCGCTCGGCGACGAAAGACGCGGCGAGCACGATGACGGCCGTCGTCAGGGCCTTGGTGAGGAGAGCGATGAGGAACACGGAACCGGCCGCGGCGAGAGGGGCAGCCGGTCTAGCGCGCCGCGGGCCGCGGCGGCAGCCGTCTCAGTGCAGGACGCGTCCGCCCTTGGCGTGCATCTCGGCGACGAGGGCGGCGACGCCCTCCAGGTGCGGGTTGATGGCGAGCGCCGCCTCGAAGGCCACCAGGGCCTCGGCCTCGCGGCCATGCTTCAGGCAGATCTGCGCGAAGCCGGACAGGGCGCCGAAATGGCGCGGCTCGCGCTTCAGCGTCTCCATGACGTCGCGGACGGCATAGGCGTCGTCGCCGCGGATAAAATGCAGCGTCGCGCGCTTGTTCCAGGCCTCGGACCATTCGGGGCGGGCGTCGACGAGCGCGTCCAGCACCAGCTGGGCGACGTCGTAGTCCTTCAGCGCGATGGCGTTGATGGCCTGCTCCATCGCCTGGTCGGCGAACTCGTCCTCGTGGTTGGTCCACACCGCCCAGATGAGGTCCTGCAGCTCATAGGCGGGCTGCTGCGGCTTGAACCGCGACAGGTCGCGGAACAGGGCGTCCAGCCGCTTGGGCTGCGCCGGCGCCGGAACCATGGCGTCGAGCTTCAGCACCAGCTGCAGGCAATCGTCGAAGGCGATTCGGTCGGACACGCTCACTCCGGGGCTGCGCCGCTTCCCAGTCATCCAGGAGTTTAGGCCGCCCGGTCCGCCGGGCCAAGGCGCTTTCACGCAGACGTGTCGCGGCAGATCGCGACAGGGTGCCGTTCAGGCCGCGTGGGTGGCCGGGGACTGGGCGAGCAGCACGCGCAGCGTCGCTTCGTCGCGGGCGGCGCGCAGCTTCTGCACATTGGCGGGATCGCGGGTGAGCCGGGCGATGCGCGAGAGCGCCTTCAGGTGGTCGGCGCCGGCGCCCTCGGGCGCGAGCAGGGTGAAGACCAGGTCCACCGGCTGGCCGTCGATCGAATCGAAATCCACCGGCTTCTCCAGCCGGGCGAAGAGCCCGAAGACCCGCGGCAGCTTCGGCAGCTTGCCATGGGGGATGGCGATGCCGCCGCCCGCGCCGGTCGAGCCGAGATTCTCGCGCTCGGACAGGGTGGTGAAGATCTCGTCGGCGGCCCGGCCGGTGAGGGCCGCGGCCCGTGCCGCCAGTTCCTTGAGCAGATGGGTCTTCGACTCGGCGCGGAGCGAGGGGATGATCGCGCCATCGGCGATGATGTCTGGAAGCGGCATTGTCTGCCTTCTCCGAGGGGGGCGGTGCGATTCTACGGGAAACGCACTACTCGCTATGCAATGACGGTGCCATGACGACCGCGGTTGCGGGTCAGGCGGCCCCGTTGGCGGTGGCCGGCGGATCGATCCAGCCCACATGGCCGTCCGAGCGTCGGTACACCACGTTCACGCGCCCATGCACCGCATGGAGGAAGACCAGCGCGGAAGCGCCGGTGAGGTCGAGTTCGAGGACGGCCTCGGCCACGGTCATGCGGCGCAGCGAGGTGGTCTGCTCGGCAATGATGACCGGCTCGAAGGCGCTTTCGGCCTCGTCATGCACGGCTTCCTTCGGCGTCTCGATGACCACATAGGGCATCTCGACCCCGGCCGGCGCGGCCTGGTGGCCGGCACGGTCCTTGAGGCGGCGGGCATAGCGGCGCAGGCGCTTCTCGATGCGTTCCACGCCGAGATCGCAGGCGGCATAGGGATCGGCGGCGAAGGCCTCGGCCTGCAGCGACATGCCGGTGGGAAGATGCAGGGCCGCGACCGTGCGGAAGCCGTGGGCCTCCTTCTCGACCGTCACGTGGCCATTGACCCGCCCGTCGATGTAGCGCTGGGCGGCGTCCCCGACGCGGCCGGCGATCCGCTCGCGCAGGGCCTCGCCGATGTCGAGATTCTTCCCCGAGATGCGCAGAGCCATGGGGCTCCTCCGATGCTTCTTGATCCAGGGTCGGCGCCTCCTTTCGGAAGCGTCGCCAAGCCGGCTTATTGACCTCAAGGCGTAAGGAGTGCCCCCAGACAAGTCAATGCGACCGCCCGACACGCGTGCCTCGCAGCCGATGCGCGGAACCGTTGCTGGCCCGGCGCAAGTGTCTGGAATCATTGGGCTCGAAAAACGGCCTTCTCCAGCGTCAGTGACGCTGCATCAACGGTCGGGCACGAAAGGCGTCCCCAGGGAAGCCGGTCCCTGCGACTCGCCGCGGCGCCTCAGGCTGATGACGACGAGGACGAGAATGGTGGCAAGGTAGGGCAGCGCCGACATGGCCTGGCTGGGAATACCCCAGCCGCGTGCCTGGGCGTGGAGCTGCAAGACCGTGACACCGCCGAAGAGATAGGCACCGATCATGGCGCGCAGCGGCAGCCAGCTGGCGAAGACGACGATGGCAAGCGCGATCCAGCCGCGCCCCGCCGTCATGCCCGGCGACCAGAACGGCGTATAGGCGAGCGAGAGATAGGCCCCGGCCATGCCGGAGCAGGCGCCGCCGAACAGGACGGCGAGGAAGCGGATCCGCAGAACAGGATAGCCGAGCGCATGGGCGGAGGCGTGGCTCTCGCCGACCGCCCGCAGCACGAGGCCGCGGCGGCTCTTCCTCAGGAACCACCAGACGCCGATGGCGAGCACCACCGAGAAATACACGATCGGGTCCTGTGCAAAGAGCACCTTGCCGACCACCGGCAGGTCGGAGAGGCCGGGGATGACGATCTTGGCCAGCGGCTCGCGGCGGGCGCCGACGAAGTCGCGGCCGATCAGGCCGGAGAGGCCGATGCCGAGGATGGTGAGGGCGAGCCCCGTCGCCACGTGGTTGGCGGCAAGTCCCAGCGCCAGGGCGGCGAAGACCGCGGCGAGCAGCATCCCCGCCGCCATGCCGGCGAGGAAGCCGAGAAGGGTCGAGCCGGTGACGATCGCGGCGGCGAAGCCTGTGGCCGCGCCGATGATCATCATGCCCTCGACGCCGAGATTGAGGACGCCCGAGCGCTCGACGACGAGCTCGCCAAGGGCCGCGATGGCGAGCGGCGTCGCCGCAGTGATGATGGTGAGAAGGATCGCCTCGACGATGCCCATCAGGCGGCCCTCGCGGAGGAGACGAGGCGCAGCCGGTAGAGCAGGAACGTGTCGCAGCCCAGCACGAAGAACAGCAGCAGGCCCTGGAAGACCCGCGTCACGTCGAGCGGGATGCGCAGGGCGATCTGGGCATTCTCGCCGCCGATGAAGGTCAGGGCCAGGAACAGCGCGGCAACGAGCGCGCCGATCGGGTTCAGCCTTCCGAGGAAGGCGACGATGATGGCGGTGAAGCCATAGCCCGGCGAGATCGACGGCTGGAGCTGGCCGATGGGGCCGGCCACCTCGATGATCCCGGCAAGGCCGGCGAGCGCGCCCGACACGGCGAAGACGAAGAGCACGGTGCGCTTGTCGTCGAAGCCGGCGAAGCGGGCAGCGCGCGGCGCCTCGCCCGCAAGCCGGATCTCGAAGCCCTTGAGGGTGCGCCCGAGGATCAGCGCCGCCACCAGCGCGACGATCACGGCGATGAGGAAGCCGATATGCAGCCGGCCGGCCTCGAAGAGCAGCGGCATGGTCGCTTCCGGCTCGAAATTGACCGATTGCGGGAAGTTGAAGCCCTTGGGGTCGCGCCAGCGGCCGCGCACCAGATAGTCGAGGGTCAGTTCGGCCACATAGACCAGCATCAGGCTGGACAGGATCTCGTTGACCCCGAGCCGGGCCTTGAGCAGGGCCGGGATCAGCGCCCACACCATGCCGCCGAGGGCGCCGAGCGCCAGCATGGCGACGAGGACCCAGCGCCCGTCCGGCGCGCCATGGGTGGCGAGCGCCAGCCATGAGCCGAAGATGGCGCCCATGACCAGCTGGCCCTCGGCGCCGATGTTCCAGACATTGGCGCGGTAGCAGAGGGTGAGGCCGACCGCGATGAGGATGAGCGGCGTCGCCTTGACGCCGAGCTCCTGCAGCGCCCAGCCGTCTGAGAGCGGATCGAGGAAGAACACCTTGAGCGCCGCCACCGGGTTCTTGCCGATGGTGATGAACAGGAGCGCGCCCGCGACCAGCGTCAGCACCACGGCGGCCAGCGGCGAGGCGAGCGCGAGCCAGGCCGGCCGGTCGTCACGGCGTTCGAGGATGAGCTTCATGCGGCGGCCCCATGGATGCCGCCCATCATCAGCCCGACCGTCTCGCGGTCGAGCTCGGCTGTCGGCCGCGCTGCGCTGAGCCGCCCCTCGGAGATCACGGCGAGACGGTCCGCCAGTTCGAACAGCTCGTCGAGGTCCTGGCTGATGACCACAACGGAAGCGCCGCGCGCCGCGAGATCCACCAGCGCCTGGCGGATGGTCGCCGCCGCCGCCGCATCGACGCCCCAGGTCGGCTGCGCGACGATGAGCAGGCGCGGCTCGCGCAGCAGCTCCCGTCCGACGACGAATTTCTGCAGGTTCCCGCCTGACAGCGCCCGCGCCTCGGGATCGGGACGCGCAGTGCGCACGTCGAAGGTCGCGACGACCCGCTTCACCCAGTCGGCCAGCGCCTTGGTGTCAACGAGGCCGGCGCGCACGAAGCCATTGGTGGCATGGCCGGAGAGCAGCGCGTTCTCGCTGAGCGGCAGGCGCGGCGCTGCGCCATGGCCGAGCCGCTCCTCCGGCACGAAGGCGGCGCCGAGCTTGCGGCGCGCGGTGATGCCGAGGGCGCCCACGGCCTTGCCGTCGATGGTAACGGCCTCTGCCGCCGTCGTCCGCTCGCCGGACAGGGCGGCGAAGAGCTCGTCCTGGCCGTTGCCGGCGATCCCCGCGATGCCGACGATCTCGCCGGCCCGCGCCGCCAGCGCGATGTCCTTCAGCGTCGTGCCGTGGCTGTCGGCGGCGGGCAGCGACAGGCCGCGCACCACGAGCCGGTCCTCGCCGGTGGCGTGGCTCACGGCGCGCAGCTGCTTCACCTCCATGCCCACCATGAGGCGGGCAAGGCCGCTGGCGCTCTCGGTGCGCGGGTCGAGGCTCGCCACCACCTTGCCGAGGCGCAGGATCGTCGCGCGCTCGCAGAGCCGACGCACCTCCTCCAGCTTGTGGGAGATGTAGAGGAGGCTGCGCCCCTCCGCCTTCAGCCGGTCGAGGGTCGCAAAGAGCTGGTCGGCCTCCTGGGGTGTGAGGACCGAGGTCGGCTCGTCGAGGATCAGAAGCTTCGGGTTCTGCAGGAGGGCGCGGACGATCTCGATCCGCTGGCGCTCGCCCACCGACAGCCGCCAGACCTCGCGGCGCGGCTCCAGCGGCAGGCCATAGGCCCTTGAGAGGTCGGCGACCTCCGTCTCGATCCGCGCCATGGGCATGCCCGCCGGCAGCGACAGCGCCACGTTCTCCGCGACGGTCAGCGCCTCGAACAGCGAGAAATGCTGGAACACCATGCCGATGCCCAGCCTGCGGGCGCTCGCCGGGCTGTCGATGGTCACCGGCGCGCCCTGCCAGGCGATGGTGCCAGCACTGGGCTGGAGCAGCCCGTAGAGCATCTTCACCAGCGTCGACTTCCCCGCGCCGTTCTCGCCGAGCAGCGCGTGGCTCTCCGCCTCCGCGATGACGAGATCGACCTTGTCGTTGGCGGTGAAGGCGCCGAAGCGCTTGACGATGCCGCGGGCCTCCAGCAGCGGCGCCATCAGTATTCGACCTTGTCGGGTTTGGCCGCCCATTCGCGGAACACCTCCCAGGCCTCGTCGGAAGGGGCGTGGTCCATCCGCGCCATGGTCACGGCGGGGGCGCGCACCATCTCGGCATAGAAGGGCGCGTCATCGAAGCCGATGGCGGCGGCATCGTCGCGGGTATTGGCATAGACGATGCGGTCAACGCGGGCCCAGAGCGCCGAGCACAGGCACATCGGGCAGGGCTCGCAGCTGGTGTAGAGCGTCGCGCCGCGCAGGTCGAAGCGGTTGAGGGCGGTGCAGGCGCGGCGGATGGCGACGACCTCGGCATGGGCCGTCGGGTCATTGGTGGAGGTGACCTGGTTCCAGCCCTCGGAAACGACCTTGCCGTCCAGCACGACCACGGCCCCGAAGGGTCCGCCATGGCCGGCGCGCATATGCTCGCGCGACAGGGCGATGGTGCGGGCCATGAACAGGGCGTCGAGATCGGTGCTCATGGGCCGATCTCACGCGGGGCGATGGGGGAAGTCAATTCGGGGTGAATGCCGGGACATATTGAGTCGCGATTGACCAAATAGCTTGCCCCTCACCCTTCCCTCTCCCCGCAAGCGGGGAGAGGGTGCAACAGCGTCACGTCTTTTCCGGCAACGGTTGTGCCTGGCGCCGGGGGTAAAAAGCGAGGCGGGAGGTCGTAGTCCCCCTCTCCCCGCTTGCGGGGAGAGGGAAGGGTGAGGGGCAAGGCTGAGGCTCCTTCAGAGCACCCCGCCATCGCGCAACGTCGCGATCTCCTCCGCCGAGAACCCCGCCGCCTTCAACACCGCCTCCGTATGTTCCCCCAGCCTTGCGCCGGGCCAGCGGATGGCGCCGGGGGTGCGGGCGAGCTTCGGCACGACGCCCTGCATGAGCATCCGCCCGAACTCGGCCGTCTCGACCTCCACCACCATGTCGCGGGCGCGGAAATGCGGGTCGGCGGCAACCGCCGCCGCATCGTTGACGCCGCCGGCCGGCACTGCCGCGCCGTCGAGCAGCTTCAGCAGCTCGTCACGCGGCTTGGTGCGCGTCCAGTCGGCGATGATGCGGTCGATCTCCGCCTGGTTGTCAGGCTGGCCGCGGGCCGAGTGGGTTGCGAAGCGCGGGTCCTGCCCCAGGAACTCCATGCCCATCACGGCGAAGAGCCGCTTGCAGATCGTGTCGGCATTGGCGCCGATGACGATGTGGTGGCCATCGAGCGTCGGATAGATGTTGGAGGGCGCAAATCCCGGCGAGGTCAGGCCGGTGCGGCCGCGCACGTGGCCCGTCACCGAATATTCCGCGACGATCCCCTCGATCGAGGCGAGGATGGCGTCGGTCAGGCCGACATCGATGACCTGGCCCTTGCCGTCGCGGCCGCGCTGGTGCAGCGCCGAGACGATGCCGAAGGCGGTGTAGATGCCGGCGAGCGTGTCGCCGATGGACAGGCCCGTGCGGGTCGGCAGCCGGTCGGGATAGCCGTTGATGGTGCGCATCCCCGCCATGGCCTCGGCAACGGCGGCAAAGCCCGCCTTCTCGGCATAGGGGCCGTACTGGCCGTAGCCGGAGACGCGGGCGATGATGAGCTTCGGATTCATCTGGTGCAGCGCCTCGACGGTGAGGCCCCATTTCTCCAGCGTGCCCGGCCGGAAGTTCTCCAGGAGCACGTCGGCGTCCTTCAGGAGCCGGCGCAGGATCTCCTGGCCCTGCGGCGTCCGCAGGTCGACGGTGACGCTCATCTTGTTGCGACCGATGACCGGCCACCAGACCGAGGCGCCGTCCTTCTTGGCGAAGCCCCACTGGCGCATCGGGTCGCCCTTGCCGGGGTCCTCGAACTTGACGAGGTCGGCGCCCATGTCGGCGAGGAGCTGGCCGCAATAGGGCCCGGCGATGAAGGAGCCGAGCTCGACGACCTTGATGTCGGAGAGCGGGCCGGTGGCCGTCGGAGTGGGGGCGGTCATGGCGAGGTCCTCCTGATGCGGAGGCAAGACCTAGCCGCGCCGGCCCGGGCCGGCAAGGACGCGCCGGCAGGGCTCGGTTGTGCTCAGTGCGTCGTCTTGCGCGACGTCTCGAGATGCCGCGACCAGCGCGACAGGCCGAAGCAGATCAGCCAGTAGACCGCGCCCGAGAAGGCATAGGCCTCCATGTTCATGCCGACCCAGTTGGGGTCGGCGAGCGAGGCCTGGGCGATGCCGAGCAGGTCGAAGATCGAGACGATGGAGACCAGCGAGGTGTTCTTCACCAGCGCGATGAACTCGTTGGTCATGGCCGGCATGGAGATGCGCAGCGCCTGCGGCAGGATGATGAGGCCGGTGGTCTGCCAGTAGCCGAGGCCGCTCGCGGCCGCCGCCTCGCCCTGGCCCTTCGGGATCGCCTGCAGGCCGCCGCGCACGGCCTCCGCCATGTAGGCGGCGATGACGAAGGCAAGGCCGACGAGCGCGCGCACCAGGCGGTCGATGTCCCAGCCCGCCGGCATGACCAGCGGCAGCAGCAGCGAGGCGAGGAAGATCACCGTGATGATCGGCACGCCGCGCCAGAACTCGATGAAGATCGTCGCGACCAGCCGGATGACGGGGAGCTCCGACTGGCGGCCGAGCGCCAGCAGGATGCCGAGCGGCACGGCGAGGACGCCGGCATAGACCGACAGGAAGACGGTGAGCATCAGCCCACCCCACTGGCGCGTCTCGACCCGCGGCAGGCCGAGGCCGCCGGCGAGCAGCCAGGCATCGACGACGAGCAGCACGGCCCAGAGCGCCGGAACGGTGAGTGCGCGCCGCGGCAGGCCGCGCCAGAAGGACAGCGCCACCGTGCCGATCAGCAGCAGTGCGGCAAGGTCCACCCGCCAGCGCTCAGCCGGCGGGTAGAAGCCATACATGAACTGGCCGAACCGGGCCTTGATGAACACCCAGCAGGCGCCGCCCGCCGTGCAATCGGCGCGGCTGGTGCCGGAGAAATTGGCGTTGATCACCGCCCAGCGCAGGAGGGGCCAGGCGATGGCGATGATGGCCGCGATGCAGGCGAGCGAGATGAGCGCATTGATGGGCGTCGCGAAATAGTCGCTGCGCAGCCGGCGCAGCAGCGAGGGGCGGGCGGGTCGGACGGCGGCGGCGGTCATCGCGTCACCAGCTTCGTTTTGGCGTTGTACCAGTTCATGAAGCCCGACACCGCAAGACCGATGACGAGGTAGATGGCCAGGGTGATGGCGATGATCTCGATCGCCTGTCCGGTATTGGTCAGTGCCGAGCCGACGAAGACCGAGACGAGTTCGGGAAAGGCGATGGCGGCGCCGAAGGACGAGTTCTTCAGCACGTTGAGATACTGGCTGGTGAGCGGGGGGATCATCACCCGCATGGCCTGCGGGATGACGACGAGGTTCAGCGCGCGGTTCGGCCGAAGACCGAGCGCATAGGCCGCCTCCCATTGGCCCTTCACCACCGACAGGATGCCGCCGCGGACGATCTCGGCGATGAATCCGGCGGTGTAGGTGGTGAGCGCGGCGAACAGCGCGACGAATTCCGGCACCAGCACGAAGCCGCCGCGGAAATTGAAGCCGCGCAGCGCGGGGACGTCCCAGGAGCTCGCCATCGCGGCGATGCCGAAGGCGATGACCGGCACGGCGACGAGCAGGGCGAGGCCGGTCGCCCAGACCGGGAAGATGGCGCCCGTCGCATCGCGCCGGCGCTTCGCCCAGATGGCGATGACGAGCTGCGCGATGAGGGCGAGGACGACGATCAGCGCGGCGATGCGGAAGGCGGAACCGTCGGTCGCCACCGGCACGATGAGGCCGCGATTGTTGAGGAAGGCGACCGAAAACAGGCTGATGGACTGGCGCGGGCCCGGCAGGGCGGCGATCACGCCGAAGTACCAGAACAGCACGAAGAACAGCAGCGGGATGTTGCGGACGAACTCGATGAAGGCGCCGGCAAGGCCCGAGAGCAGCTTGTTCGGGGAGAGCCGGGCGATGCCGATCACGAAGCCGAGCAGCGTCGCGGCGATGACCGAGAAGAGCGTGATGACGAGGGTGTTGGTGACGCCCACCCAGAGCAAAGCGAGGATGTTGGAATCCGGCGTGTAGCTGGTCAGCACGAAGGGCACGTTGATGCCGGAGGTGCGCCACAGGAAGTCGAAGCCGGTGGCCATGCCGGCATTGAGCATGTTCTGCGAGGCATTGCGGACGATGAGCACGATGGCCGCGGCAAGCCCCGCCAGCAGGGCCACCTGCCAGAAGATCTCACGCACGCGCTTGTCGTAGAAATAGCGGGTCACGGGGCTCGCCGGGTGGGGAAGGACAAAGGCCTCCCGCGGGGTGCGGGAGGCCGGGTGTCAGGCGCCGGGATGCGACAGCATCCGCGTCAGATCACTGGAACGGCGAGGTGAAGAGGATGCCGCCGCGGGTCCAGAGCTGGTTCTGGCCGCGCTCGAGGCCGAGCGGCGAGCCCTTGCCGACGGTGCGCTCGTAGCTCTCGCCGTAATTGCCGACCTGCTTGATGGCGTTGAACATCCAGTCGTTCGACAGGCCGAGCATGGCGCCGAAGCCGCCATCCGCGCCGAGCAGGCGGCGGATCTCGGCGCTCTTCGAATTGGCGCGCATGTCATCGACGTTCTTCGAGGTGACGCCGAGATATTCGGCGGCGATCATGCCGTTGAGCACCCAGCGCACCACGGCCTGCCAGCGCTCGTCGCCCCAGCGGGTGACCGGACCCTGTGGGTCGTTGGAGATGGTCTCGGTCATGATGAAGTGCTCGCCCGGCGTCTTCAGCTTGATGCGCTGGCCGGCGAGAGCGCCGATGCCCGCGGTGTAGCTGTCGCAACGGCCGGCGTCATAGGCGGCGATGGCGTCGTCGTTCTTCTGGAAGTTGATGATGGTGACCTTGATGTTCCGCTCGCGGAAGAAGTCGGCGGCGGTGCGCTCCTCGGTCGAGCCGGCAGCGACGCAGATCGAGGCGTTCTCGAGGTCGGCCGGCTTCTTGGCGCCCGAGGCGGTGCGCACGATGAAGGTCTGGCCCTCGTAGAAGTTGATGCCCTGGAAGTTCACGCCGAGCGTGACATTGCGCGAGAAGGTGATGGTGGTGTTGCGCGACAGCAGGTCCACTTGGCCCGACTGCAGCACCGGCCAGCGCTGCTGCACGGAGGTCGGCGTATAGCGGACCTTGTTGGCATCGCCGAGGACGGCGGCGGCCACGGCACGGCAGAAGTCGACGTCGAGGCCGGTCCACTCGCCCTTGTCATTGGCGAAGGAGAAGCCGGGCAGGCCGAGATGCACGCCGCACTCGACATGGCCGCGGGCGCGGATCGCATCGAGGGTCGGCGAGGGAGCGAGCTGCTGGGCCCCGGCGGCGCCGGCGCCGAACGCGAGAAGGGCGGCGCCGAGGGCGCCGCGGGCGAGATGGGTCATGGGACTGGCTCCGTCTGGCCCCGGCGGAAGGTCCGCCGGAGAAAATCCGTCGTCACACTCGGAAGGCGAGCGGAAAGAGTCAACTGCCTGTCAGGCAGGCGAGGGACGACGACCTACGCCGCGGCCTCAGCCGCGCACGAAGCCGACGATGTCCTTGACCTGGTCCATCACCGGCCGCGCGATCGCCCGCGCCCGGGCCGCGCCATGGGCAAGGATGCGGTCGATCTCGGCCGGGTCGGCGACGAGGCGCTTCATCTCGGCGGTGATCGGCGAGAGCTTGGCCACTGACAGGTCGGCGAGCGCCGTCTTGAAGGTGGAGAACTGGCCGCCGCCGAACTCCGCCAGCACGTCCGCCTTGGTGCGGCCGGCGAGCGCCGCGAAGATGCCGACGAGGTTGTCGGCCTCGGCCCGGCCCTTCAGGCCCGCCTCCTCGCTCGGCAGTGCCTCCGGGTCGGTGCGGGCCTTGCGGACCTTCTGGGCGATAGTGTCGGCATCGTCGGTGAGCGCGATGCGCGAATAGTCGGAGGGGTCCGACTTCGACATCTTCTTGGTGCCGTCGCGCAGGCTCATGACGCGCGTCGCAGGTCCCATGATCACCGGCTCGGTGACGGGGAAGAAGGCGTCGCCATGGCCGAGCTCGGCGATGCGCTCGGCATAGTCGTTGTTGAACTTGATGGCGATGTCGCGCGTCAGCTCCAGATGCTGCTTCTGGTCGTCGCCGACCGGCACATGGGTGGCGCGATAGGCGAGGATGTCGGCGGCCATCAGGCTCGGATAGGCGAAGAGCCCAAGCGAGGCGTTCTCCTTGTCCTTGCCGGCCTTCTCCTTGAACTGCGTCATGCGGTTCATCCAGCCCATGCGCGCGATGCAGTTGAACACCCAGGCCAGCTCGGCGTGCTCGTGCACCTGGCTCTGGTTGAACAGGATGGAACGCTTGGGGTCGATGCCGGCGGCGATATAGGCGGCAGTGACCTCGCGAATGGCCTTCTGCAGCGCCTTCGGATCCTGCCAGACGGTGATCGCGTGCAGGTCGACGACGCAATAGATGCAGTCGTGGGTCTCCTGCATGGCGACCCAGTTCACCAGCGCGCCGAGATAATTGCCGAGGTGCAGGTCGCCGGACGGCTGCATGCCGGAGAAGACGAGCGGCTTGAAGGTCGCCATGGTGGTGGAATCCCAAAGCAGGGGCGGCCGTCTGCCGCGCCGAAGGCGGGCTTCCTCGCATGAGGCGCAGGGGGATTCAAGGCTCGCGGCACGCTGGCCTGCGGGGGCGCGTGGCAGGACGAGCACCGGCATGGTAATACTTCGGCCAGGACAGGTATGACTGGAGCTTCGCCATGGCGACGACCGTGACGCAGAAGGGCCAGGTGACGATCCCCAAGCGGGTTCGCGACGCGCTCGGCATCGTCCCCGGCAGCAAGGTCGAGTTCACGCCCGCATCCGACGGTCGCATCGTCTTGACCAAGGCCGGCGACACGTCCGGATCGGCCGGGTCGAGCCGATTTGCGAAGATCCGCGGTAGCGCCGACCTCGGCATGTCGACCGATGAGATCATGGCCCTCCTGCGCGGGGGCCCTGACGAATGATGCTCGTCGACTCCAATGTTCTCATCGATCTTGTCACGAACGATCCGGTGTGGGCGGAGTGGTCGCAGACGAAACTCGAAACCGCCGCCCGGTCCGGTCCCGTTTTCATCAATGACGTCGTCTATGCGGAGGTGTCTGCGGGCTATTCGGCTATCGAGCTCTTCGAGGCCGTCCTCGCCGCCGCCCAGTTGACCGTCGATCCGATCCCGCGCGAGGCCCTTTTCCGGGCGGGCAAGGTCTTCCAAGTTTATCGTCGCTCTGGCGGATCGCGCACCGGCGTGTTGCCGGATTTCTTCATCGGCGCGCACGCTGCTGCGAGAGGCTGGCCGCTGCTGACCCGCGACGCTCGCAGGTATCGGGCCTACTTCCCCAATCTGGAGATCGTTTCTCCCGACTGAACTATTCCGCCAGCACCCGCGTCGGCGGGAAGACCACCTCAACCAGCGTCCCCTGGTTCGGGGTCGAGGAGATGGCGAAGGAGGCGCGGTTCGCCTCCACCAGCGCCTTGGTCAGCGGCAGGCCGAGGCCGGTGCCCTTGTTGCCGCGCGGATTGGCGGTGAGCACCTGGCGGAACGGCTCCATGGCGGCCTTCAGCTCGGTCTCGGTCATGCCGATGCCGGTGTCGCGGACCCTCAGCACCGCCTCGCCGAGGTCGGACAGGCCGGTCGAGACGATGATCTGGCCGCCGGCGGGCGTGAACTTCACCGCGTTGGACAGCAGGTTCAGCACGATCTGCCGCAGCGAGCGGGAATCGGCGACGACGTTCGGCAGGCGCGGCTGCAGCGAGGAGCGGATGATGACGCGCTCGCGGTTCGCCTGGGGCTGCATGATCGCCACGCTCGACTGGATCATGTCGTTCAGGTCGACGCTGGTGAAGGCGAGCTCCAGCTTGCCGGCCTCGATCTTGGAGAGGTCGAGCAGGTCGTTGATCAGCGACAGGACATGGCCGCCGGAGGCGTGGATGTCCTTGAGGTAGTCGCGGTAGCGCTCATTGCCCATGGGGCCGAACCGCTCCTCCATCATCACCTCGGAGAAGCCGATGATGGCGTTCAGCGGCGTGCGGATCTCATGGCTGATCTTGGCGAGGAAGTCCGACTTCTGCGACGAGGCCTGCTCGGCCTGGCGCTTGGCGGCGATGAGGTCCTCCTCGGCCTTCTTCCAATGCGTCATGTCGCGGAAGACGGCGGCGAGCTTCGGCTTCGCGGCAGGTCCCGTGCGGCCCATGGTCATGTAGAGCGGGATGAGGCCGCCCTGCTTCACCCGGCCGATGACCTGCCGGCCGTCGTTGAGCACGCTGGCGACGCCGTTCGAGAGCAGCCCGTCGCAATAGTCGAGCGCCGAGCGGTGGCTCTCGGGCGCGAAGAGGGCGGTGATGGGCCGGCCCTTCACCTCGGCGGCCTCGTAGCCGAACAGCGCCTCGGCGGAGCGGTTCATGCTCTCGATGGAGGCGTCGGCATTGACGATGACGATGCCGTCGGTGGCCGTGTCGAGGATCTGCTCGACCTCGTCGAGGCGGCCACGCAACTCGGTGAGGGTGGACGACTCGTGCTCTGCTGCGGCCTCGACGGCGCGGCGGGTAAGCGTGAAGAGGAAGGCGGCCTCGCCGGCCCAGGCCACGCGGGAGAGATGCGCGTCGACCGGCACGGCATCGCCGGTGCGGGTGGTCAGCGCCACGGCGCCGGCATGGTCGTCAGGACCGCCGGCGAAGAGCCGCGCCACGCCGCCGGCCTCCTCCAGCTCGGCGGCGGAGGCAAAGCCGATCCAGTCGAGCAGGGTGCGGTTGGCGAAGAGAACGGCGTTGCCGCGATGGACCACGAGGCCGGCCGGTACCTTGTCGAGCAGCGCCACGGCATCGGGCAAGGCGTCGAGGCCGGCGGCGGCGAAGGCGCTGGGCAGCGGACCATGCGGCGTGCCGGAGGCGACGAAGGCCGGCTCACGCGGCGCCGGGACGGGCGTTTCCGGCTCCACCGGAGACACGGACGGTGCGCCGGCGATCTCGGCAGGCGGCGTCTCGGAGGAGGGCGCTTCCGGTGCATCGGCCGGGGGCGTGTCCGTGGACGAAGCCTGGGCCTCGTCCGCCTGCGGCAGATCGGCAGCGGGCTCGGCCACCGGCTCGCGCGCCTGTTCGGCCGGCGGCGGCAGCGGCGCCGGAGCAGGGGTGCCGGTCTCCGTGGCGCCGTCCTCGGTGCGCACGCCCAGGGCCCGCGCGATCTCGCGGAAGGCATTGCGCTCGCCGGGCGACAGGCCGGGCCGCTTCGGGTCCTGGCCGACCGTGCTGCGCAGGGCAACGACATTGGGCGGCGTCGTGACGACGGTCAGCATCGGCCGGACATCGCCGGCTGAACGCGGCTCGGCCTCAGCGGCGTCGGTGGCATCGGGGGCCGGCGCGTCGGGAGCGGGAGTGTCGGTGGCCGTATCGAGCGTGTCGGAGGGCTCCTCCGTCACCTCGGTCGCGACGGCATCGTGCTCGGCTTCCGCCACCAGCTCATCGGGCGCGGTCGCCAGATCGGCCGTGGGCGTCGGGACCTCGGCAGACGGGGTCTCTTGGTCCGCGGCTTCGGCGTCGAGCGTCTCGTCTGCGGTTTCGGTCTCCGCAACCGCTGCCTCGGGCGTCGCCTCTAGCGCCGTCTCGGCGATGGCCGGAGTCTCCGGCATCGGCGCATCGGCAAGAGTCTCGGTCACCACCGGGGCCGCAATCGCAGCCTCATCACTGGTGGTCTGCTCGGCCGCTTCGATGGCCTCGGCGACCTCTGTCTCAGGGCGGGGGGCGGGCGCGGCTTCCTCGACCACCAGGCCGAAGCCGGCATAGCCCTGGAAGCTGCCGTCGCGCAGGGCCGGGAAGGCCGCGAGCGTCACAGCAAGCCGGCGGCGTCCCTGGCCGAGCGGCCAGAGAGCGGGCACACCGCTGAAGGGGCGGCGCGCGGTCACGGCGCGGCTGAGGGCGCCATCGGGGTCCATGCCGAAGCGGGCCACGGCTTCGTCGAGCGTCAGCCCGGCGGGACCGGCGACCTCGTCCGGGGAAATCCCGTGGAAGCGGGTCTCGCCGTCCATCTTCCAGGCGAAGCGCTGCGGCGGCGCGAGCGAGGCGTCCTCCTCCGGCTCCTCCGTGGCGGCGGCCGTGGCGACATTGTCATCGGTGGAAGGCACATCGGCCACGACCGCGTCGGTGGGCGCAGGCTCGGCGCTGGCGATGGTCTCGGCCACGACGGCCGGTTCGTCGACGATCGTATCGGCGGCGGGCGGCTCGGCCAGGGTCGCGGGCTCCGCGGCGACCGCCGGGGCTTCCTGCAGGGCCGGAGCCTCGATCACGGGCTCTTCGGCGACCGGCTCGGTGGCTTCAGTCTCGGCGACGACCGGCTGCGGTGCGGCGGGCTCTTCCACCACCGTCTCTTCCACCACCGGCGCTTCTGCGGACGGGGCGGGCTCCTGCGCCGGTGCCTCCGGCGCTCCGGCAACGAGCCGGAGGCCCGTCGGCGCCTCGTCGGCGACATTCGCTGCAGGCAGCGCCAGCAGCAGGCCGGTGCCGGGCACCGCGATGATGGCCATGGGGCCATTGACGAGATGGACCACGGCCCGGCCGTCGGCTGCGAGCTGCGCCGTCAGCGGTTCATGGGCGGGGCCGACGAGGTCGCGCAGCGCCGCGCCGGCGAGGGGGTGGGAGGCATCGCTCGAGGCCAGCGGGGTGCCGTCCGCCTCGAAGGCGAGGGCGGGAACGCGCAGGTCGGCGACGAAGCCGAGCACCGCCTCGCGCGGCGTGCCGCGGCGAAGCGCGGGAATGCGGACCGCGAGAAGGCCGACATCCCCGGCGCGGAGCCGGAAGGCCTCCGCCGTGACGCTCTCCGACCCGAAGCGGCCGGCAATGCGCAGCCGCTCGTGGCGGGGCGTGCCATCGGCCGGCAGGGTCGGGGCGAGCCGGGCCACCTGGCCGGCAAAGGCGTGGCTGGTCGAATAGGCGCGCTCAAGCGCCGGGCCGACGCCGGTCGCCCCCATGGCGCGGGCGCCTGTCGTGTTGGCCGCCACCAGGCGGGAGGCATCCGCCGTCCACAGCCACCACGGACCCGGCTCGGCCACGAGGCGCGCGACCTCCGGCTCCGACAGGATCGTGGACAGGCTGGGGAACGAAGACGTCATGCGGTCGATCCCGTGGACAGGACGATGGGCCGGCGCGACGGGCGCGACCCATTGGTGAAGGATGTGTTGATGGATTGTGTCGGAACAGAGCCGAAAGGTCCACGGCGCGACCGGGCTCACCGAGCGTCAACCGCCGATTAGGGTTAACCCTGCCCGCGACGCGTGATGACCTGTGACATCTGTTCCGTGGCGGCAGTCAAGGGGTCCGTGGTAGCCGGTCACCTGCGTCCCCTCCAGAACCTCCGAGCCCCTCGCCGCGTCATGATCGACACGTTGCGCCGCCTCATCGAAAACCCGCGCTTCGAGCGCTTCATCATCGCGTTGATCATCATCAACGCCGTCACCCTGGGCCTGGAGACCAGCCCCACGGCGATGAGCCAGTTCGGATCGACGCTGGTCGCCATCGATACCGTGATCCTTGCCATCTTCGTGGCCGAGCTCGTGGCCCGCATCGCGGTGCGCCGCGGCGCCTTCTTCCGCGACCCCTGGAGCCTGTTCGACCTCTTCGTCGTCGCCATCGCGCTGATACCGGCCACCGATAGCCTGTCGGTGCTGCGCGCGCTCCGCGTCCTGCGGGTCCTCCGGCTGATCACCTCCATTCCCTCGCTGCGGCGCGTGGTCGGCGGCCTCATCGCCGCCATGCCCGGCATGGGCTCGATCGGCCTGCTGCTCGGCATCATCTTCTACGTCTTCGCCGTGGTGGTGACGAAGCTCTATGGCGAGGCCCTGCCCGACCAGTTCGGCTCGCTCGGGGCCTCGGCCTATACCCTCTTCCAGGCCATGACCTTCGACGACTGGTCGAACGGCATCGTCAAGCCGCTCACCGAGAAGGGATTCACCTTCGGCTGGTTCGTCATCATCCTGTTCATGGTGGTCTCCGCCTTCATGGCGCTCAACCTCTTCATCGGCGTGGTGGTGACGGCGCTCGACACCGATGCCGCCGAGACCAGCGGTGCCACGTCCGCCGGTCCGCCCGCCGACATGGCCCAGCGGCTCGACGCGGTCATGGCGGAGCTCGCCTTGCTCAGGGCTCAGCTGGCCGAGCAGGGCGCCGCCACGGCCGCAAGTTCCATTGCATCCACAAGCCCGCCTCGTGCGTAGTCCTTCCGGAGGCTTTCGTCCGCCGCCGACCGGGGCTTAGGATGCCCCTGCGGCAGGCGACCGTGAGCGATTCGGGAGGTTTGCATGAGCGGCAAGGCCCCTGGCGGCTATGAGATCCCGCAGGAAATGCGGGAGTTCGCCGAAAAGAGCGTCGAACAGGCGCGCAAGGCCTTCGACGGCTTTGTCGGCGCAGCGCAACGCACGGTCTCGGCCATGGAGACATCCGCCGGGACGGTGCAGGCCAATGCCCAGGAAGTCGGCCGCAAGGCGATTTCCTTCGCCGAGACCAATGTGGCCGCGAGCTTCGAACATGCCCAGCGCCTCGTCCAGGCGCGCGACATGGCCGAGGTCATGGAGATCCAGCAGCAATTCCTGAAAGACCAGCTGAAGACCATGGAGGAGCAGGCCCGCGAACTGGGCCAGGCCGCCAAGCGCAGCCGGCCGGATTCCTCGGAACCGGTCTGATGAATTGTGCGATGCAATAGTTTGTTGCAACGCACAACAGTTTTTGCTAAAGGAACCGGCATTGGGATGGCGGCGCCGCTGCCTCCCGGCGCCGGCCCGGCTCCTGCGGGGAAGTGGACCGGTGGCTACAAAGCCAAGGCTCCCCGCGAGGATTGCCCACCATGAGCCAGGCTGCCAAAGCCCCCAAGACCGAGAAGCCGGCCACCGCCGCCCAGGTCTTCCCCTTCCCGACCTTCGACATGACGAAGTTCGAGATGCCCAAGTTTGAAATGCCGAAGTTCGACGGCGCTGCCTTCGACCTCTCCAAGATGGAGGTCCCGGCCGCCATGCGTGAGGCCGCCGACAAGGCGGTGGCGCAGATGAAGGACGGCTACGCCAAGATGAAGGCCGCCGCCGAGGAGACCACGGACCTCGTCGAGGACACCTACGTCACCGCCTCCGCCGGCATGAAGGACTTCCACCTGAAGAGCCTCGAGGCCGCCCGCACCAACATGAACGCGAGCTTCGACCATGCCCGCGACCTCATGGGCGCCAAGTCGCTCGCCGAGGTGATCGAGCTGCAGACCGCCTTCGTCCGCAAGGCCTTTGAGACCATGCAGACCCAGGGCAAGGATCTCACCGCCCTCGCCCAGAAGACCGCCACCGAGACCATCGAGCCGGTCAAGGAGAAGGTCGGCAAGGTCCTCAAGACCGCCACGGCCTGAGCCATTCGCCTCCTCGTTCGCGAGGAGGCCCTGTTCTCCCCGGGCCGCGTCCTTGCAGCCGCGGCCAGAACCTTGAGCCCGGGCTTCGGCCCGGGCCTTTTCATGTGAGGCGGTGAATCCGCTTGGCCGTTCAAGGCTTTGCGATTTTCTCCGGGCCTTCCGAAAATGCGTCGCGCGCGCCTTGCATTGCCGAACCCTTCGGACTAGGTTGCGCGCCGCTCGCAGGGCTTGCCCCTCCGGGCCGTGCAGCCGTAGCTCAGTTGGTTAGAGCGCCAGATTGTGGCTCTGGAGGTCCCCCGTTCGAGCCGGGGCGGCTGTACCATTCTTCCCCGTCACCCCTTCGCCTGACTGTCCCGGCGCAGATCCTCTTCGGCCGCCCGGGGATTCTGCCGCCCTGCGACCATGTCGGTCGACGCACGAAAAAGCCGGGGCGCGAGCCCCGGCTTTTCCATGTCAGGCGTTGAGCCCGCGATTACTGGCCAGCGGAGGAGAAGGACTCCGGAACGTTGGCGCGGTCATAGGCGCGGGTCGCATCGACCTGCTCGGCGCGGTTGGCCGAACGATAGGTCACGCGCGGGGCGGTGAACTCGCGGGGCGAGGCGGTGTTGACGATGTCACGCTCCGGCGAGCCAGCGAAGGGCGAACCAGCCTCCTGGGCGAGGGCGCCGGTGGCGAGGGGAGCGATGGCGAGGGCGGCGAGAGCCAGGGTGCGGAAGTTCATGATGATCTCCTGATCGGTTGAGGTGCGGGCGGCATATCGGGACACGCGTCGCCTGCGGAAGGTTGGTGTCGGCGGGAGGTGTCCGCCGTCGACAGGGAGACAGATGGACCTTCGCCCGATCACTTGCCAATCACGAACTTGAGAAAATGCAATGATGAATGCCGTCTTAATATTGCATCCGTGCACAATCGCACATCCGTGATCAATGGTCGCGAAACCGTGAGCCGGCAAGCCTTGCGGATCCCGAACCGATGACGGGTTCCCGCGGCATGCTTTCGCGATCCTGCAGCGACGCGAAGGGGCGCCCTGCGCAACCCCCACTGGCGCTTTGCGGCGATTGGCTGTTGTCTGCCCGCACTCTGCGGCGCCGCGAGGCGCGATCCGAGGAGACAGCCATGAGCGAGCCTTCCCCCGTCATCGCCGATACCGGCACCCTGCGCGACCTCTATGGCGAGCCGGGCGAGACTGCGGCCCGCAAGATCCGGGACAGGCTGGATGCCCATTGCCGCCGCTTCATCGCGCTGTCGCCCTTCCTGACCATCGCCAGCACCAGCGAGACCGGCACGGACTGCTCGCCGCGCGGCGATGCGCCGGGCTTCGTCCATGTCGTCGACGACAACACGCTGATGCTGCCCGACCGGCGCGGCAACAACATCCTCGACACGCTGCAGAACGTGCTGGCGCGTCCCGAGGTTGGCCTGCTGTTCTTCGTCCCCGGCCTCAACGAGACGCTGCGCGTCAACGGCCGGGCGCGGATCGTCACCGATCCCGCGGTGCTGCAGTCCATGGCCATCAAGGGCACGATCGTGCCGAGCTCCGCCATGGAGATCACCATCGACCAGGTCTACTTCCATTGCGGCCGGTCGATCCTGCGCGCCGACCTCTGGAATCCCGAGAAGAAGGTGGGCCGGGACGCTTTCCCGACGCTGGGCGTGGTCCTGGCCGACCAGATTGCCGGCGTCGATGCGGGTGCGACCGACAAGCGGCTCGAGGCCGCCTACACGACCAATCTCTACTGAAGACGAAAGGGGCGGCCTTGCGGGCCGCCCCCTCGTGTCTCAGGCCGCGCCGTAGCCGACCGTGCCCTTGATCTCCAGGAACTCCGCGAGGCCGAAATCGGCATATTCGCGGCCGTTGCCCGACTGCTTGTAGCCGCCGAAGGGCGCACCGGCGTCCCAGGCGGGATAGTTGATGTAGACCGTGCCGGCGCGCATCCGCGCCGAGACCTTGCGGGCCTTCTCGATGGAGCCCGACTGGACATAGGAGGCGAGGCCATAGGGCGTGTTGTTCGCCCGCTCCACGACCTCTTCCTCGTCCC
>NZ_PZZL01000011.1 GCF_003046185.1 Phreatobacter oligotrophus | reverse complement strand
ATCTATCGCGAGGTGAAGGTCAACGCCATCGGCGGCGGCACCGAGGAGATCATGAAGGATCTCGCCAGCCGCCAGATGGGGCTGTAGCGGGGCCTCGAGGCCCCGCCGCCGTATCAATGGTGATGGTGTTCGCCGGCCGGCGCCGAACGGGCGCCGAGGCCGCCCACCGCGAGGTTGATGTCGATCTTGCCGGCTGTCTCGAACTCCAGCGTCACGGTCACGGACTGGCCCTCGGCGAGCGGGCGGTTCAGCCCCATGAACATCACGTGCAACCCGCCGGGCTTCAGCTCCACCGTCTGGCCCGGCGCGATGGCAAGGCCGCCGGTGATCGGGCGCATGGTCATGACGCCGTTCTGCGTCGCCATTTCGTGGATCTCGACGCGCTCGGCAAAGGCGGCGGCACCACCGACCAGACGGTCGGGGGTGGTGCCGGTATTGGTGACGGTCAGATAGCCGCCGGCGACGCGGGCCCCTCCAGGGGTCGCGCGCGTCCAGGCCTGGCCGATGCGCAGCGCGCCGTGCTGGACCGTGGCGGGCGCCGGGGCTGCCGCCGCGACGATGCGCAGGCTCGGGGCCGGCGAGGCGAGGCGTGCCTGGCTGCCCGCCGCGGGGATTTCGGTCCAGCGATGCTCGCCACCGGCGCAGGTCTGAACGACCGGGAAATGGACGGTCCCGGCCGTCGCGAGCGAGGCGTCGATCTGCCCGATGAAGACGAACTCGTCATAGTGCTCGTTGGGCAGCGAGCCGCCGGACCAGCGGATTTCCTGCACGCCCTGCCGAACCTCGCGGCCGTGATTGGTATAGGTCCGCTGATAGGGACGCACCGTCGTCGCCAGCGTCCAGCCGGGCTTCGGCTGCGGCTTCACCGAATGCACCCCTTCCGGGATCGTCACGGTGATGCCGGTGGTGGCCTGCGTGCCGCAGCCATGGGGCACCCGCAGCACCGCCTTGTAGGAGCCTGGAGCGGTCGAGCCGGTCTCCAGCGTGATGTGGGCGGTCGCGGGGCTGGTGACGATGAGAGCCAGCAGGGCGGCCGGGAAAAGACGTGACATGGCAAGACCTTGGATCAACGGAACGCGACGGGAACGGTGAGGGGCATGACTGCCGGGCCGTACTCGGCCGGCAGCGGTGGGAAAGGAGCGGCGCGGCGGACCATGGCGACGGCCGCCTGGTCGACGATTGTATTGCCGGAGGAACTGGCGAGGCTGACGCCGCCGGCTGCGCCGGATCGCAGGATGGAAAAGCGCACCACGGCGCGGCCTGTCTGGCCCGCGCTGGCCGGCTTGGCGCGATGGAGCTGCGCCATGACGAGCGCAAGATAGCTCGGTGGCGGTGACGATGTCCGTGGTGTCGCCCGTGCGGTGACCCCGCGCCCTTCCGAGGCCGCCGATGGCGGGCTTGGCTGGCGCGGTGGGGCGGGTCGGGCGACCCGCTCGCGCGCCGGCTCCTCGCGGCGCACGACCGGCCGTGGCGGTGGCTCCCGGCGCGGCTGGGCGACGGGGGGCGCGGGCGGTTGCGCGAGCGGAGGGGCCGTGACCGGCGGCGAGGGCGTCAGTTCGGCCGACAGCGCCGGGATCTCGGGGGGCGGCTCGACGACGATCGGACGTTCCACCAGCGGCTCCGGCGGCCGCGGTGCCTCGGCAGGCCGCGGCGCTTCCGCGACGTCCATCGGCGCGGGAGTCTCTGCCACCGGCGGCGGCACGAGATCGGGCGGCAGCGGGATCTCCTCCACCGGCGGCGGCGCAATGTCGGCGAGAGCCATGGGGGCCGACGTTTCCGGAGCCGTCTCCACCGGAGCCGTCTCCAATGGCGCGGCCTCGGTCGCAGCCGCAGCCGCAGCCGGCGGCGGCTCGGCATCCGCCTCGACCATCTCCACCTCGATCGCGGGCAGCTCGGGCCGCTGTGGGGGTGTGGTGGTCATGGTCATGAAGGCGGCGATGACGGCCCCATGGAAGGCCACCGAGACGATGGCGGTGAGCCCGAGCAGCAGCCGCCAGCGTGAGGCGATGGCGATGGCCGTGCCCTCCGGCACCACCGGAAGCGGGGCCGTTTCGGCGGATGGGGCCGCGACAAGGGCCGCCACGGCGGGCGCTACCGCGCCCTCGACCGGCTGCGCCGAAACGCGCACGGCCGGGACCGCGACCCCTTGCGGGGCCGGTTCATCCAGCACGGCGATGTCGGTGTCGAGGCGCATGGGGTCCTGGCGCGTGGGGTCCTGGCGCGTGGCGGGGATGGCCGGGGCGTGGGTGCCCCGGCCGATGATACAACATTACATCAAAACTTCACCCGGACTCCCCCGTAGACGCTGCGGCCGGTGCCCGGAAAGAAGGTGGCGGTGCTCGCCGAATTGTACCGCACCACCGGACCGAAGTCGGAGATGTACCGCTTGTCCGCGATGTTGCGGATGTCGACGAAGGCTTCGCCGCCATTCGGCAGCTTCGCCGCCGCGCTCACCCCGAACAGCGCATAGCCCGGCACACTGGACGTGTTGCTATAATCGATGATTGCGCCCTGCGGGACGATGTCGATGGCCGGGGTGATCGAGAAGCCGGCGGGATGGGCATAGGTCAGCGAGGTCCGCAGCACATGCTGGGGCACCAGCGGCAGGCGGTTGTTGCCGTAGGTCGGGTCGTTCACGAAGCGGAAGTCCGACCAGGTCCAGACCTGCTTCAGCGTCAGACGGTCGTCATGGCCGGTCAGGTTCCGCGACAGGTCGATGCTGGCCGCGAACTCGACACCCTGAAGCTGCGTGCGGGGCGCGTTGAAGGTCGTGGCGGGAATGCCTACATCCAAGTTGAACTGCAGCATCTGGTTGCGCAGGTCAGCCCGGTAGGCGGTCGCCTCCCAGGTGAAGGCGCCGTAGCGGCCGCGGGTGCCGACCTCATAGGTGGTGCCGGTCTGCGCCTTCAGGGGTACGAAGGCGGTCGTGGTCGCCGTCGTCTGCGTGAGGTCGGAGAAATCCGGCACATCGGCGGAGCGGGTGATGTTGGCGAAGACCTGGACATCGCGTAGCGGCTCCCAGAGCAGGCCCACGCGCGGGTTCACCCCGGAATAGGTGACGCCGGTGTCCACCGCCACGGGGGTGTTGTTCATGTTCAATCGCCCGGAGAAGTCGCGCTTCGCCACATAGGCCTTGAGGCCGGCGGTCAGCGCCAGCTGCGGCAGGACGAAGAAGCGGTTCTCGAACCACGCTTCGTAGTTGGAGGCGATCTGGCGGGCGTTCACCGTCTGCGCGCGCCGATCGCCGGTACCGTTGTTCGGGTTGACGAACTGGAGCGCCTGGTTGTTGCCGGCGAAGATTCGCGCTCCGACGACGATATCGTTGCGATAGCCGCCGAGATTGAAGGAGCCGGTGAAGCGCGGCGAGATACCGTAGGTCCAGCCGTCCTGGTCGAGCACCTGGAAAATCGGATGGTTCAGGTGCTTGTGGATGACCCACGAGGTGATGTCGAGCTGGCCGATGTCCAGCTTGATCGAGGTGACGTTGGCGAATCGCTGGACATAGGTGTTGCGGGCCTGGTCGCCGGAGAGCGCCGTGGCGGAGGCCTGGCGCGGATTGGTCATTGCCGCGCCATAGGTGAGCGAGCCCGGCAGCTTCACGTCCGTGTAGTAGGCGCCGACATAGAACCGCGTCTCGATGCGATCGGAGATGCGACGGCCCACATTGGCGTTGAACTGTCCGAGGGTCTGCTGCTCGTGGGCGCGCCAACCGTCCGAATGGGTGACGGTGCCGGAGGCGTGGAAGTCCCAGTCACCCATGACGCGCGACACCGCGCCATGGCCGCGGATCGTGCCGAAGGAGCCAGCCTCGATGCTGAACACGTTCGGCGCAGTCGCGGTGTAGGCAGTCGGCGTCACGAAGTTGATGGCACCGCCGAGCGTCGACGAGCCGAAGGGCAGGGCATTGCCACCGCGGAAGACCTCGATGGCGCGCAGGGCCAGCGGGTCGATCTGGTAGAAGTCGCCGGAGCCGTCGGCGAGGTTGGTCGGCACGCCGTCCTGCAGGATCTCGATGCCGCGGGTGTGGAACGCGCGGGCCAGGCCCGAGCCGCGGATCGAGAGCCGGATCTCCTGGCTGTAGCGGTTCTGCACGAGGATGCCGGGCGTGTCCTGCAGCACGTCGCGCAGGTTAGTTGCGTACCTGTTGCGGGTGGTCTCGGCATCGATATGCGAGACCGAGCCGGCCGTGCTGTTCACGGCGCGGCGCTGCGTCTCGATGGCGGGGGAGGTGAGGCTGCCGCCGCTCCCCGTCCCGGAGGGCTGGCCCTCGATGGTGATGGTCGGCAGTTCGGTGGTCTGGGCCTGGGCGGGCGCGATGGCAAGCGGCGAGGCCGCGGCAAGGGCGAGAAGCCCCGCACGCGTCGGAGAGATGCGGTTCATGATCGTGCGTTTCGACGTGGGATGACGACGCGGGACGGCCGCGCAGGCCGTTCCCGAAGGTTCAGGTCGTGATCAGACGGCGAAAGGGGGTGCGCGCGGTGGCCGCGTGCCGATCCAGCCCTCGAAGGAGCGGACGGGTGCGAGCAGGGCCGGGCGGGCGAGGGGCGGCGGCGCCGGGACGGGCTCCGCGACGGGCACGCCCTCGGAGACAGGCGGCGTCGCCATGGCGGTGCCTGCCTGGCAGAGGCCGCAATGCTGGGCGGTCTGCGCCTTGGTGACCGGGCCGGAGCCATCGGCCGCGATCCCGGTGCCCTCCATGGTGCAGATGACCACGAAGCCGGAGGATTCCAGCCCGCTGGCGGCCCGCGCGATGGAGCCGAGCATGCCGGTGGCGGCGACGACATAGATCAGCGCCGCAGCGAGAACGCTGCGCGCGATCCGGAACCTGCCGCCACGGAAAAGCCACATGACCTGTCTGCTACCGCCTGATGCGCGGCGAAGTCAATCGCCGGTTGCACCGCATCAGCCCGGCGTGGCGGCGACGCAACGGTGCAGCGCGTCCTCGGCACCGCTGGCGGCCAGCCGACCCATCTCGGCGATCAGCACCAGGCGCGTCGCGCCGGGTTCAGCCCCTGCCGGCGCGGGACCGAGCGTCGCCCGGTCGCCGACGAGCTGGAACAGCATGGGCCGTCCCGGATGGTCGGCGAAACAGACGAATCCCTTGGCGCGGACGAGGCTCGGGGCAAGCCGTGTGATCGCCTGCTGGAAGGCGGGCAGCGACAGGGCATCGTCGCTCACGAAGGTCGTGCTCTCGAACCGCGGCGTCACAAAGCGCGCCCGCGCTGCCGCCCGGGGATCGGCAGGGACTGGCGCGTAGTCCGTGCCCGCAAAGGCGAGTTCAGCTGCGATCGCCCCATCGCTGACGGGGAAGATCACCCGCTCCGCCCTGAGACGCGACAGGGCGGCGCGGGCCCGGGCGAGGCCAGCTTCATCAACGAGATCCGCCTTGTTCAGTGCGACGATGTCGGCGCTCGTCACCTGTGAGCGGCAGAGCGCGTCGTCGAGCAGCGCCGGATCTGCGGCGAGAGCGGCGGCATCGGCCACCGCGATCACCGTCTCCAGCGGCGCCTCGCGCCAGACCACCGGGTCGAGCAGGGTCCGCACCACCTCCGCCGGGTCCGATACGCCGCTCGTCTCGATGATGATGCCCTCGGGGCACGGGTCGCGCCGGAGCAGGCCCGACAGGGTCCGCAGCAGGTCGCCCTGGAGAGAGCAGCAGATGCAGCCATTGGCGAGGCTCATGACCCCGTCGGCATTCTCGGCTACCAGCGCCGCGTCGATGTTGACCGCGCCGAAATCATTGACCACGGCTGCGAGCCGCCGCCCGCCGGCATGGGTGAGCAGGTGGTTGATCAGCGTCGTCTTCCCCGCGCCGAGGAAGCCGGTGACAAGGATGACCGGAACGGCCATGGCCGCCTCAGGCGCCCTTCACCGGCCGGCGGACGGGCTTGCCTGGTCGCGCCTCGCGCACCAGCGCGCCATCGGTGATGACGGCCTCGCCATTGACGATGACGTGGCGCATGCCGTCCGCTGCGCGGTTCATCGCCTTGAACGCGGCGCGGTCGGTGAGGCTGTCCCAGTCGAACACCGCGATGTCGGCATCGGCCCCCACCGCCAGCCGGCCCTTGGTGCGCATGGCCGGGGTGCTGGGGCCGAGAATGTCGGCCGGGATCAGCGTGCATTTGGCGATGCCGTCGATCAGCGACAGCATGGCGCGCTCGCGCACATACTGGCGAAGGAAACGCGTAAAGGTGCCCGACGAGCGCGGATGCGAGCTCGTGCCCTCGGGCAGCGGCCAGGCGTCGCCGTCGTAGACCGAGCCGTCCGGATTGGTCCAGGGCATGGCGTCGGAGGCGATGGCGCCGCCGGGATAGAGGATCGACACGTCGAGCAGGTCGCGATGGCGCGGATTGGCCTCGACGTCGAGGAAGTGCCAAAGGACCAGCGAGCCCGGATCCTGGGCCTGGGCCGCCAGCAGTTCCTCGCGGTTGTGGAAGGTCCGGCCAGTATCGACCATCTCGATGGCCTCGTAGGTACCGCCGGTGCGCTCCTTGAACTGCGGGTCGGCGAAGAAGGTGGCGCCCAGCACGGTCGAGCCGGTGCCATAGGGATAGGCCTCGACGGTGATGTTCAGACCCTGGTCCTGCGCCTTGCGGATCAGCGCCGCGGCCTGCTCAACGTCCTGCAGGCTGGTCGAGTTGAAGTGGCAGATATGCATGTGGGCGCCGGTTGCGCCGGCAAAGCCGACCAGGCGGATATAGGCCTCGATCGAGCTGCGCGGATCGACGTTCGAGGCATAGGCGACATGGGTGTAGGTCGGCACGCCGCGTTCGGCGGCGAGCTGGCACACCGACGTCATTTCCTTCACGCCGGCGCCCGGCGCATAGGCGTTGAGGATGCCGATGCCGATCCCGCCCTCGTCGAGGCCCTGGCGCAGGCGGGTGAGGATCTCCTTCACCTCGGCGTCGGAGGCAACGTTCTCGATCCAGCGCTTGTCGTTGGAGTTGCGGCCCATGAAGGCGAGGTCGGCCTCGGGCTCCACCCCGATCATCGCAGCGATGCGGGCGAAGACCCAGTTGGCGGCGGTGCCGTAGTTCAGCACGCGACCCTTGCGCGCCTGGTTCTCGTACCAGAGCGTGACGGGCAACACGCCCGCCTCCAGCTCCAGGGTGGTGGTGACGCCGTCGAAGGCCTGCATCCGGTCTGCCGCGACCGTCTGGCCATGGGCATGGAGGTCGATGAAGCCGGGCGTGACCACAAGGCCGCGGGCGTCGATCTCGCGCCGGCCCTCGGCGGCGACGGTGCCGACGGCGGCGATCTTGCCGGCGGTCACCGCGACATCGCCGGTCCCGTCCCGGCCGCTTGCCGGGTCGACAATCCGCCCGCCGCGGATGACGAGGTCGAAGGGGCCGGGGGTGGAGGTCATGGGCGGGATCCAGAATTCAGGCACGAGGCGCCGCCGATCCTAGAAGCGGGTCCGACCAAGTCGAGACGGGGCAGCGGGCGGCTGCCGCGCGGCGCGAGCATGGTGCATAAATCTACAACGCCGGGCCGGGGGTATTTTCAGCGCTGGTTAAGACATGTTGGGCATCCTCTCGGCCCAAAGGTCCTATGGATGACGACGCAGCTCGACGATGCCCTCAAGCCGATCAACGAGATGATCGGTGCTCTCGCGCCCAAGCTGCGCGGGGCGCTGGTCGAGGAGCTCGTTGACGAAATTTCACGCGAGCGGCCCGATGCCGCCTCGCGCAAGGCTATCGTGCTCGACAATATCGTGGCCGAGGCGCTGCGCGAGGCGCCGATGCCGACTCGCGTGCGCGCCTCGCCGAAGCTGGCTCGCTGTTCCTCCGCCCTGCCCGAGGCTGCCACCACCCTGGCCTGTGACGTGATCGCCGTGGCCGAGGCCATCCTGTCCGCGCCCGACCTGACAGACGACGTGATGCTGAAGGTCTGCGCCGCCGACCGGCAGGAGCACATGCAGATCATCGCCAAGCGGCAGAAGGTCTCGGCCGTGATCGCCGAAACCATCGTCGAGCTCGGGGAGGCGTCGACCGTACTGGTTCTGGTGCGCAATGTCGGCGTCCAGCTCTCGGCCGAAGGCTTCGCCAACATCGTGGCCAGGCACGGTGGCGACGCGGCCGTCCGCTCCACCCTGGCGCAGCGTCCGGACTGCCCGCCCGACATCGCCAGCAAGTTTACCGCCCCCGCGACAAGCCAGGTCCCCACCGGGGATGAACTGCTCGCCCTGCTCCATGAACTTGCCGAGGAGCGGCAGATCGTCCCCGCCATGGACCTGCTGATGCGCTGCATCGGCCGCGACCGTGATGCTGGCCGCAAGATCCTGGAACGCGACGACGAAAAGGCGCTCGGCGCCATCTGCCATATCGCGGGCGTCGACGCGGAAACCTACGAGCACCTCGTCCATGCCTGGCGCGTGTCCGCCGGCAAGCCGCTGACGGACGTCCACAAGGCGCCGGTCCGCTTCCGTCTCATGCGGCCCGCCGAGATCGACCGCGTGCTCGCCCGCCTGCCGCTCGCGCGCATGCGCACGGGCGAGGCGGTCCCGGCCTGAGCCTCACTCCGCCGCGGCCTGATAGCGCTGCAGCGGCAGATCGAGATCCATCCAGACGTCGAGCAGCGCTGCCGCGAGGTCGTCGATCATCGCGTCGGTATGGGCCGGTCCCGGGGTGATGCGCAGCCGCTCGGTGCCCTTGGGCACCGTCGGATAGTTGATGGGCTGGATGTAGATGCCATGGCGACGAAGCAGCAGGTCGCTGGCCGCCTTGCACTTCTCGGCATCGCCCACCAGGACCGGCACGATATGCGTGTCGCTGCCCATCACGGGCAGGCCGGCCAACGACAGCACGCGCTTGGCACGCGCCGCCTGGCGCTGCTGCATGTCGCGCTCGACCGGTGAGGCCTTGAGGTGACGGATCGCGGTGGCGGCCGCGGCGGCGACAGCCGGCGGCAGGGCGGTGGTGAAGATGAAGCCGGGCGCATGGCAGCGCACTGCGTCGATGACCGCTGACGAGCCGGCGATATAGCCGCCCATCACGCCGAAGGCCTTGCCAAGCGTGCCCTCGATGACGTCGAGCCGGTGCATCTGGCCGTCGCGCTCGGCAACGCCCGCGCCGCGCGGCCCATACATGCCGACGGCATGGACCTCGTCGATATAGGTCATGGCGCGGTGGCGCTCGGCGAGGTCGCAGATGGCGGCGATCGGCGAGACGTCGCCGTCCATCGAATAGACGCTCTCGAAAACGATGAGCTTGTTGCGCTCGCGGCCGGCGGCGATCAGCAGCTCTTCGAGATGGGCGAGGTCGTTGTGACGGAAGATGACCCGCTCGCAGCCCGACTGGCGAACGCCCTCGATCATCGAATTGTGGTTCAGCGCGTCCGACAGGATGAGGCAGTCGGGCAGCAGCTTGGCGATGGTGGAGATGCCGGCCTGGTTGGAGATGTAGCCGGATGTGAAGACCAGGGCCGCTTCCTTGCCATGCAGGTCGGCAAGTTCGCTCTCCAGCTCCACGATCGGATGCGAAGTGCCGGAAATGTTGCGGGTGCCGCCGGCGCCGGCGCCCATCGTCATGGCGGTCTCGGCCATGGCGGCCGTCACCTTGGGATGGTGACCCATGCCGAGATAGTCGTTCGAGCACCAGATGATGACATTCCGGGCGCCATCGGGCGAATGCCAGGTGGCTTGCGGGAACCGCCCGACCTTGCGTTCAAGGTCGGCGAAGACCCGGTAGCGGCGTTCGTCCTTCAATCGATCGACGGCCGATCGGAAAAAGTCGGTGTAGGTCATGGCTCGTCCGGTCTGTGCGAGCCCCGGCAGACGTCGGGGGATACCGGACTGTGCCTGCACTCGTCCGGCGTGGCCTTGACGTCGATCAAGACCGGGCGCCCGTTTAGCACCATTCCAATTTAGGGCGCCACTGTCGTGGCGCACAGGCCTGTCACAAACCGTTCAACCGCATCAGTGCCTCGAAGTGCTTCGTGGCCTGATAGTCCAGCACCTGCATCCATTCGCGGGCGGTCTGGCGGGCCTGCTCCTCGGGAATGATCTTCAGCGGCAGCCCTGTGGACTGCGCCAGCACCTGCTGCTTGCAGGCGCGCTCCAGATAGTAGAGGTCGTCGAAGGCGATGCCGACCGTCGGCCCGCCGATCGTCACGCCGTGATGCTCGAGGAAGATGATGTCGGCGTGAGGATTGTCCTTCTGCGCCTGGGCGATGCGTTCGCCCTCCTCGGCATTGAGCGCCACGCCGCCGAAGCCCTGGTAGGCGGTGCGGCCGAGGAACCGGCAGGCGGTCTGATGGGCCATTTCCAGCTTGCCGCCCTCCACCATGGTGAGCGCGGTGGCATAGGGCATGTGGACGTGCAGGATCGCCTGGTGGCGCGGATTGGCGCGATGGCCGGCAATGTGGATGTTGCGCGCGGTCGCCTCGACCTCGCCCCAGCCCTCGTGGATCTGCCCCTCGCCGTCGATCAGCAGCAGGTCGTCGGGCCGCATCTCGCCCCAGTGGATGCCGTAGGGATTGATGAGGTAGCGCTCCTCGGGACCGGGAACGACCACCGAGAAATGGTTGCAGATGCCCTCGTTGAGCTCCTGGGCGGCCGCCAGCCTGAGGGCGGCTGCGAGCTCGCGGCGCAGGGTCTTGATGTCATTGTGGATCGACATGGGAGCGCTCGGGTCCGCGGAAAAGGAAAGCGCCCGCGACGGGGTCGCAGGCGCTCGGGACAATGCCGCTGGCGACCCTCGGGCCGCAACCCTCATTTGGGCGCGAGCACCATGATCATCTGACGGCCCTCGAGCCGCGACTCCTGCTCGACCTTGGCGATGTTCACCGTGTCGAGCTTCACCCGGTCGAGAACCTTCACGCCGAGATCCATATGCGCCATTTCGCGGCCGCGGAAGCGCAGGGTGACCTTCACCTTGTCGCCCTCCTCGAAGAACCGCTTCATCGCCTTCATCTTCGTATCGTAGTCGTGATCGTCGATGCCGGGGCGCAGCTTGATCTCCTTGACCTCGACCGTCTTCTGGTTCCGGCGGGCCTCGGCGGCCTTCTTCTGCTCCTGGAACTTGAACTTGCCGTAGTCCATGATCTTGCAGACGGGGGGCACGGCGTTCGGCGCCACTTCCACCAGGTCCAGACCGGCCTCGACCGCCATCTGGACGGCGTCGCGCGTCGGGACGACGCCGCGGTTCTCGCCTTCGGCATCGATCAGCTGGACGTCACGGACACGGATCATGTCGTTGATGCGCGGCCCGTCACGCTCGACGGGGGCGGCGGCTCTCATGGGTCTGCGAATGGGGCGTCTCCTTAAGGACGTTTCAGGGGCCGGGGCGTCGGCTGCGACCATACCGCGTCCAGGGACGGGATGCAGGCCTGCGGCGATGCTCCGGAGGACGGCGAAGATCGGGAGAAAAGCCGCGAAAGTCAATGGTTCGCTGCCGGGCCCGGAGGCATTGGCGCGGCGGAAATTCTTTGCTGGCTCGTGCCTAACCCGATACAATCGCGCGCGCCTCGGCCTTGATGGGGCGGTACCTGAAGGTTGCGCAGACCACGCCATGATCATTGGTGCCGTCGGTGGCATGGTCATCGGTGTTCAAATGGTCATTGTTGACGGTCATTCCGTCAAACATCCACAAACGACGTTTGCTGTTGTCGTAGAATTCCTCACTGACGAGAATATGATCAAGCGACTCCATGATGTCGTTGTGGATGTGAGTGTAGTAGACGTCGCGTGTGTTCCGGTACTCTTGCAGCGTTTGAGCAGTGTAAAAACTATTGTCTCCGCCTCCTCTGGAATCGCCAACGAGATAACGGGGTTGTTCGGTGATAATGTTGGCTGTGTTGCTGTGTTGGCCGTCGTTGATGTCGCCAACGACGATGACAGGAGTCCGGGTCCCCTTCATTTGGAGGGTCAGGAGGAAGCGCAGTGCAGAAGCCTCAGCTGTCCGTCTGATCGTCGACATTGCAGCGCCCAGATTGTTGCTGTGATGCTTGTATTCGTCCTGGTTCGATTTGTACCAGGCTTCGCGATAAACTGCGGTCGGTGCCTTCGATTTGAAATGGCAGACATAGACGTGAATGGGATCGTGATCGTCCCGCGGCTGGATTTGGAAGTGCAGGACCGGTCGCGAGAAGCTCCGAATGCTGACGTTGATGCTTGGTGTTTGCGGATCGTCGCCTGAACTGTGAAGCTTGAAAGCCTCGGGAAAGTTCACAATCCACTGCGGCTCGCCGACGAGAAGCCCCTTGCGGACCAAGGCGGCGCAAACGATCCGTGTGCCGTTGGCGTCTTCGGGAACCACGACATCGTAGGCCTCCGCAAGATCCGATTCGGTCAGTGCCCGTCGCAGGGATTCGGCGTGCCACAGCTCTTGGAGTCCGAACACATCCGGCCGCAACGTTCGAATGATCCGCCCGGTCCAGTCGATCTTCAGCTTGTACTGATCAGAGGTCCAACCATTCTTGTTGGAATAAATCGGCAGATTTGGCTCATTAAGGTTGTAAAGATTGAATGTCCCAATGCTAAGCGATTGGAGTTTCACGGTGATTCTCCCACGGGGACGACCAAAAGCCAGAGGGAATACGAAGACGTCAGAATAGAGCGATTGATCGCTTGTGGTATTCGGAGAATGCCATATCGGACGGAGTGTCGATACGCTCCATAACCGCGGTCGGCAGCCGGCGTCCCGACATTGCATTGGCAGGCGGCAAGCTGCACAACCCGCGAAGGGCGCAACAGGCAGGGCGCATGCCGTGACCGACATGGACTTTCCGAAATTTGTGAGCGTCGGCATGGGCGCGGATGCCCGCCGCATCGCCTATCGCCAGGTCGCCGGCCGGGGTCCCGCGGTCGTCTGGCTGGGCGGCTTCAAGTCCGACATGAAGGGCACCAAGGCCGAGGCCCTCTCCGCCTGGGCGCAGCGCGAGGGCCGCGCCTTCCTGCGCTTCGACTATTCCGGCCATGGCGAATCGGAGGGCGATTTCGAGCAGGGCACTATCTCGCGCTGGGCCGAGGAGGCGGTGGCCATGATCGGGCTCGCCGGCCCGCGGCCGATCCTGGTGGGCTCATCCATGGGCGGCTGGATCAGCCTCCTTGCGGCACGGCGCCTGGCGGAGGCGCCCGCCGGCATGGTGCTGATCGCGCCCGCGCCCGATTTCACCGAGGCGCTGATGTGGCCGGCCTTCTCCGAGGAGGTCCGCGCCATCATCATGACCGAAGGTCGGTGGGTGCGGCCCTCCGCCTATGACGAGGGCGGCTATCCCATCACCCGCGCCCTCATCGAGGACGGCCGCAGGAACCTCGTCCTCGGCGGCCTGGTCGAGACCGGATGCCCCGTGCACATCCTCCAGGGCATGGAAGACCCGGATGTGCCCTGGCGCCACGCCATGCTGCTGGCCGAGAAGATCGCCCGCGACGATGTCGTGGTGACTCTCATCAAGGACGGCGACCACCGCCTGTCGCGCCCCGAAGACCTCGAACGCCTTGAGGCGGCCGTCGTGGCAATCGGCACTTGATTCTACTATGAGAGAATTGTAGTCTCCAATCATGGAGACAGCGCCCGCCCCCGACGATCTCGACCAGGTGGTCGCCCAGCGTGTGCGCGAGTTGCGTGCCGCCAAGGGTCTGACCCTCGACCAGTTGGCGGCGCTCTCCGGCGTGTCCCGGGCCATGATCTCGCGCATCGAGCGGGCCGAGGCCAGCGCCACGGCCGTGCTGCTCGTGAAGCTCGGCGCGGCCCTCGGCGTCACCCTCGGCACCCTGTTCGAGAAACCGCAGCCCAAGCCCGATCCGGTGCGCCGCGCCGCCACGACCGCGGTTCGCACCGATCCCGAGACCGGCTATACCCGCCGCAACGTCGCGCCGCCCAATGCCTCCGGCACCGACATCGTCGAGGTGATGCTTCCCGCGGGCAAGCGCGTCGCCTATGACAATATCGTCGTCATCCCCGTCGAGCAGTTCGTCTGGGTGCTCGAGGGGACGCTCACCCTCTCCTATGACGGGCTCGTCACTGACCTCGGCCCCGGCGACTGCCGGGTGATGCGCCTCGACTACCCCCTCGTTTTCGAGAACCGCACCGAACGGCCGGCGCGCTACTGCGTTGTCCTCGTGCCCAACACCTCCGGAGGGCTGCGCCGATGATCACCATCGACACCCTGGGTCCCGAGGCCGCTGCCCGCCACGTGCCAGGTCTTGCCGCGGTTCTGGTCGATTGCGTCACCAAGGGCGCCTCGGTCAGCTTCATGAACCCCTACACGGTGGCGGATGGCGAGGCCTATTTCCGCAAAGTGGCCACCAGCGTCGCCGCGGGTGACACGGTGCTCCTCGCCGCCTTTCTCGGCGACCGCATCATCGGCACCGCCCAGCTCGGCCTCGACATGCCGCCGAACCAGCCACACCGCGCCGAGGTGAAGAAGATGCTGGTGCACAGCGACGGCCGCCGCCAGGGCATTGCCGGCTCGCTGCTGCGCCGCGTGGAGGAGGAGGCGTTGGCGCATGGCCGCACGCTGCTGATCCTCGACACCGGCAGCGAGGAGGCCCGGCGCGTCTACGAGCGCGGCGGCTGGTCCCGCTTCGGTTTCGTACCCGATTTCGCGCTCTGGCCGGATGGCGGGTTCTGCGACACGACCTTCTACCTGAAGGACCTGACACCGCCGCGCAACGCACCGCCCAGCGGCGCCGTCATCCGCGACGCGGGCGAGGAGGACCTGCCGGCCATCCTCGAGATCATCAACGACGCCATCGTGGCCAGCACCGCCGTCTGGTCCGACGAGCCGGTGGACCTCGACGAGCGCCGCGCCTGGCTCGCAGCCCGCAAGGCCGCCGGCAATCCGGTGCTGGTGGCCGAGGATAGCGGCCGCGTCGTCGGTTTCGGCTCCTACATCCAGTTCCGCGCCTGGTCGGGCTACCGCAACGCCGTGGAGCACTCGATCTACGTGTCCGGCGAGGCGCGCGGCCGCGGCATCGGCCTCACCCTCGTCGAGGCGCTTACAGCGCGCGCGAAGGCGGCTGGCAAGCATGTCATTGTCGGCGGCGTCGAGGGCAGCAACACGCCGTCGCTGAAGCTCCACCGCCGCGCCGGCTTCATCGAGGTCGGTCGGATGCCGGGGATCGGCGAGAAGTTCGGCCGCCGCCTCGACCTCGTCTTCCTGCAGAAGCAGCTCGCCTGAGACGTCAGCCTTCGTAGCGGTGCAGGTTGGCGCCATGCGCCCGCAGCCAGGCCTTGGCCGGCTCCATGCCCGGGCAGAGCTCCTTGACGATGCGCCAGAACCGCGGCGAGTGGTTCATCTCCTTGAGATGTGCCACCTCGTGGGCCGCGAGATAGTCCAGCACGAAGGGCGGCGCGAGAATGAGCCGCCAGGAATAGTTGATCGCGCCGGTCGACGAGGCCGAGCCCCAGCGGCTCGCCTGGTCGCGGATGCCGACGCGGGTCACCTTCACGCCGAGCCGCTCGGCATAGCGGCGCGTCGCCGCCTCCAGGTCCTTGCGCGCCTCACGCTTGAGGAAGTCCCTGACACGCCGCGAGACGAACTCGGCCTCGCCGGCGACCAGGATCGACCCGTTCTCGACCCAGACCGTGCCGCGCCGGTCCGGCCGGTGGGAGATGGCATGCGGCACGCCGCGCAGCGGCACCGATGCGCCGGGCAGGAAGGCGAGGCGCTCGGGAATGCGGTTGAGCCGGGTGGCGATCCAGGCGCCATGGCGCTCGGCAAAGCCGATCGCATCGGCGATGCGCGCCCGCGCCGGCATTGACAGCACGGCGTCGCGGCTGGTCGAGCGCACGCGCAGCGTGAAGCGCCTCGCCTGGCCGAGGCGGCGGATGGCAACCGTGTAGGCGACCCCCTCGTGGGAGACCGTGATGGTCTCCGGGTCGGGTTCTCGCTGGAAGAGCCGACGGATGATGGACATGGCTGGAGAATAGCGAGTCGCGGGCGAGGGGGCCACTGCGGCAGCGCGGCGGAAAGCCGCCCTGCTGCCCGCTGCTGCCATCGATGGAGGTATCTGGATGTGGATCAGCGGCCGCCGCGGATCATCTTCAGGACGGCCGACTTCGCGGAAGGCTTCTCGGCTGCCGGCTTTGCCGCGGTCTTGCCACCCTGCGCCTTGCGATAGGCATGGGTGCGCATGAAATCCATCACGCGCGGAGCAATGTCAGCGCGGAAGCGCGAGCCGTTGAACACGCCATAATGGCCGACCGCCGGCTGCAGATGGTGATGGCGCATGTCCTCGGGGATCGAGGTGGCAAGGCCATGGGCCGCCAGGGTCTGGCCGCCGCCGGTGATGTCGTCCTTCTCGCCCTCGACGGTCAGCAGCGCCACGCGGCGGATCGCCTTCGGGTCCACCGGCCGGTCGCGATGCATCATGATCCCGCGCGGCAGGTGGTGCTCGACGAAGACACGCTCGATGGTCTGCAGGTAGAACTCGGCGGTAAGGTCCATGACCGCCAGATACTCGTCATAGAACTCGCGGTGCTTCTGGGCGCCGTCGCCGTCACCCTTGACGAGATTGCGGAACAGTTCGCGATGGGCGTCGACATGCCGGTCGAGGTTCATCGACATGAAGCCGTTGATCTGCAGGAAGCCCGGATAGACCGGCCGCATCATGCCCGGATGCGGGAAGGGCACGGTGGTGATGACATTGCGGCGGAACCACTCGGTGCCGCGCTCTTCCGCCAGCTTGTTGACGGCCGTGGGGTTCGATCGCGTGTCGATCGGCCCGCCCATGAGGGTCAGCGTCGTCGGGACGTAGGGATCGTCCTCCGCTTCCATGCGGGCAACGGCGGCGAAGACCGGCACGGCCGGCTGGCAGACGGCCATGACATGGGTGTCGGGGCCGAGGAAATGCAGCATCGAGACGACGTAGTCGACATAGTCGTCGAGGTCGAAGCGACCCTCTGCCATCGGCACCATCCGGGCGTCCGCCCAGTCGGTGATGAAGACCTCGTGGTTCGGGAGGAAGCTCTCGACCGTGCCGCGCAGCAGCGTCGCGTAGTGGCCCGACATCGGCGCCACGATCAGCACCTTGGGGTCGGCCTTGCGGCCGCGCGGCAGGGCGCGCTGGAAATGGATGAGATCGCAGAAGGGCCGTTTCCAGACCACCTGCTCGGTCACTGCCACCCGCTCGCCGCCGACGAGCGCGGTCGGCAGGTTGAAGCCGGGCTTGCCGTAACGCCGCGTCGCCCGCTCGAAGAGTTCGGCGGCGGCGGCCATCTGCTTGGCCATGGGCAGGTGGGCGAAGGGATTGACCGGGTTGTTCAGCGCCAGCTTGGTCGCATCGGCCATCGCCCGGTAGGGCGAGAGCATCGCATGGGTGGCTTCATACCAGTGATAGAGCACGCAATGCCTCCGAAGGGTGGGCCTGCGATGGCGTCGACCGGGTCCGGCGGGATCCCGGGCCTTCAGAGCGGAGACGCGTCACCGGCACGCGAGGTTCCCGTGATGCTGCACTGCCGAAATTTGTAACCTGCTGATGACAGCTTGGGCAATCCCCAGCCTGTGGGACACCGGGTTAACCGGCGCTTAACGTGCCTTCAGGGGCACATCAGCCGAAAGTCGAAGCCGGCCAACGATCGGCGGCTCACTCGCCGCTGGAGAGCAGCGAACCGGCCTCGCGCGCCTTCTCCAGGAGCGCGGCGAAGGCGTAGGCCGCGACGCCGATCCACAGGATGTTGAGGACGGTCGCATAGGCGAGGAGGTCGAGGCGCAGCACGCCCTGCGACAGCACCGCGCGCATCCCCTCGAACACATGGGTCGGCGGCAGGGCAAGGGCCAGCGGCTGCATCCAGCCAGGCAGGACGCTCAAGGGGTAATAGACGCAGCAGAGCGGCCAGAACACGAACATGATGGTCCAGGCGAGGCTTTCCGCCCCGAGGCCATGGCGCAGGATGAGGCCGCAGACGACGAGGCCCACCGCCCATCCCGTGATGACCAGCAGGGCGAAGAAGGCGGCAAAGCCGATGCCGAGCCGCGCGAGGTCGAAGCCGAAGAAGGCCACCGCGAGGATCACCGTCGGGATCATGCCGACGGCAAGGCGCAGCAGGCTCATGGTCATCAGTGCCGCGACGAACTCGATGGGCCGCAACGGGCTCATCAGGATATTGCCGAGATTGCGCGACCAGACCTCCTCGAGAAACGACACCGAGAAGCCGATCTGGCCGCGGAACAGCACCTCCCAGAGCAGAAGCCCGGAGACCAGCGCGCCGCCGACGAACAGCGTCTGGTTGGTCGAGCCCATCGCGTAGGTCTGCAGGAAGCCCCAGGTGAGCAGGTTGAGGATCGGCCAGTAGATGAGTTCGAGCAGCCGCGGCCAGCTCGATGCGAGGAGATAGAGGTAGCGCAGGCAGAGCGCTGCGACGCGGTTCACCGAGAAGGTCATGCGGAGGCCACGGCCGCCATGAAGGCGGCGAGCTTGTCGGCGTCGAGCCGCCCGCCCGTGCGCACGCCGGAGCACAGGTCGACGCCGAAGGGGCGCACGGTGCGGATCGCCTCGCCGATATTGGCCGGCGTCAGCCCGCCGGCGAGGAAAACCGGCCGCGAGGAGCGCGCGACGAATTCGCGACTCACGTCCCAGTCATGGGTGCGGCCGGTGCCGCCGAGTTCGGTCATCGTGCCGCCCGACTTGCCGGAATCGAGCAGGAAGGCGTGCACGTAGGGCTCGTAGCGCGGGATCAGGTCGAGGACCTGCGGGCCCTCCACATGGATGACCTGGACGCGGCGGACCAGCGGGGCCGCGACAGCCACCACGGCGAGTTCGGAGGGATCGACATGGTCGACCACCTGGATCGTGTTGATGCCGCAATGGCGGGCATGATCGGCCATCGCCGCACCGGTGAGGTGAGCGGAAAGCAGGAACGTGGCAATCGGCGGCGGCACCTCACTGACGATGGCGCGGATAGCCGCATCGTCGACGAAACCGGGGCCCGACTGCCGTGCGGCGACGAAGCCGAGGGCGTCGGCGCCGGCATCGATCGCCATGCGGGCCTCGTCCGGCGACGAGATGCAGCAGATCTTCACGCGGGTGCGGCGGGCAGGCCGGCTCATGCCGCGGCCTCCTTCCGGCCGCGCGCGACGTCGAGGAAGACCTCCTCGAGATTGCTGCGGCCATACCGGCGGACGAGTTCGCCCGGCGCGGCATCGTCCTCGATCCGCCCCTGCTTCAGCATGATGACGCGGTCGCAGAGCCGCTCGACCTCGCCCATATTGTGGGAGGCGAGCAGGATCGTCGCGCCGCGTGTCGCCCGGTAGCGTTCGAGATGCGAGCGGATCCAGTCAGCCGTGTCCGGGTCGAGCGAGGCCGTCGGCTCGTCGAGCAGCATGACCTCCGGCTCGTTGATCAGGGCCTTGGCAAGGGCCACGCGGGTCTTCTGCCCGGCCGAGAGCTTGCCCGAGGGCCGGTCGAGCAGGTCGGTCAGCTCCAGCGCGGCGGCGAGCGCAACGATCCGCCCGCGAATGTCCCCGACGCCGTAGAGCATCCCGAACACCGTCAGGTTCTGCCGCACGGTGAGCCGGTGCGGCATGTCCACATAGGGGCTCTCGAAGTTCATGCGGTGCAGCACGTCGTGCCGGCGGCGGGCCATGTCCGTGCCCAGCACCGTGACCGTGCCGGAAGTCGGCTTCACCAGGCCCATGATCATGCCGATCGTCGTCGACTTGCCGGCGCCGTTGCCGCCGAGCAGCGCCGTGGTCGAACCGGGGCGCACGGCGAAGGAGATGCCGTCCACGGCGCGGACGGGGCCGTAGTCCTTCACGAGCGCATCGACGGCGATGGTGGCGGGGGTTGTCATGCCGTTCAGATGGAGCGCCTTGGCGTGAAGGGCAAATGAAAACCGCGCAGGGGTCGCATCCCCGCGCAGGGCCGCCCCGCCCCTCCGCGTCTTGACCGGCAGGCAATGGCCGCGCAAGCGTGAGGCTCCTGCCCGCGCTCCTCCTCCATGATCATCGTCTTCGGCTCCATCAACATCGATCTGGTCGCGCGCGTGGGTCGCCTGCCGCGCGCCGGTGAGACTGTTCTGGGGCCCGGTTACGATGTCATCCCCGGCGGCAAGGGAGCCAACCAGGCGCTGGCCGCCCGCCGCGCCGGCGCGGACGTCGTCATGGTCGGCGCGGTGGGTCGCGACGGCTTCGCCGCTGCTGCGCTCGCCGAGCTTGCCGCCGCCGGCATCGACCTCTCCCACGTGTCCCGCGTCGATGCCCCCACCGGCGCCGCCTTCATCGCGGTCGATGCGGCCGGCGAGAACCAGATCATCGTCGCCTCCGGCGCCAATGCCGCTGTCCGGGCCACAGCCCTTGATGCTCTGTCGCCAGCGCCCCGCGATATCCTGATGCTCCAATGGGAGGTGCCGGAGGCCGAGATCCTCGCCGCCGCCCGCTGGGGCCGCGCCCGCGACCTGCGCATTATGCTCAACCGCGCTCCCGCCGGGCCGATCTCGGCCGAGCTCGCCGATCTTCTCGACATGGTCGTGGTCAACGAGCACGAGGTCCTGGCGCTTGGCGCCGGCCTTGGCGTCACCGGCGAGCCCGATGCGGTCGCCGCTGTCCTCTCCGAACGCCACGGCCTCGCCGTCGCCGTGACGCTGGGCCCGGCCGGTGCGCTCTGCTGGGCCGATGGCATCCGCCACGAATCCCCCGCCTATCCCGTCGAGGTGGCCGACACCACGGCGGCCGGCGACACATTCTGCGGCGCGCTTGCCGCCGCCCTCGACCGCCGCCGCGGCTACGAGACCGCGGTGGAATTCGCCGCCGCCGCCGGCTCGCTCGCCTGCACCGCCTTCGGCGCCCAGCCGAGCATCCCCCATCGGTCCGCCATCGAAGCGGCGGCCCAGGTCCTTGCGGACCAGCGCAATCCTGACCACCGGAGACTGACAGAATGATCCGCAACCGCATCAAGCGCCGTGCCCGCGCCGGTGAGAAGCTCCTCGGCGCCTGGGTGTTCACCGGCTCTCCAGCGGCCTGCGAGATCTATGCCCTGGCGGGCTATGACATCGTCCTCATCGACAGCGAGCACACGCCGATCGATGTCAAGGACGTGCTGGAATGCGTGCGGGCTGTGGAGGCTGGCGGCGGCGATGCCATGGTGCGCGTGCCGGGCCATGATTCCAGCCATTTCAAGCGCCTGCTCGATGCCGGCATCCACTCCTTCATGGTTCCCATGGTCGACACGGTCGATCAGGCCCATGCGATCGTGCGCTCCTGCCTCTATCCGCCGCGCGGCCGCCGCGGCTTTGCCGCCACCGCCGCCCGATCCGGCCTTTACGGCTTTCACGAGGACTATGCCGCCGTTGCCCACGACGAGACGTTCCTCGCCCTGCAGGTGGAGAGCGTCGAGGCGGCGCGCGATGCCCATGCCATCGCCTCCATCGACGGGGTCGACTGCCTCTTCATCGGTCCGAACGACCTCGCCGGTTCGATGAACAAGCTCGGCCAGCTCACCGATCCCGCGCTGCTCTCGGTGATCGACGATACGGTCGCGGCCGTCACCAAGGCCGGCAAGGTCACCGGCATCATCCCGCTGCCGACGCGCGACGCCTCCGACTGCGCCGCACGCGGCTTCGGCATCGTCATTGGCGAATGCGACGTGCCCACCCTGAAGGCCGGCGCCATGGCGGACCTTGCCCGCCACCGCAAGGCCTTCCCCGGCCGGCGCTGACCTCAGGCCCTGAGGGCGGCGAGGGCCGTGGCGACGATCTCCTCCGGGGGAGCGTCGATCGACACGGTGATCGCCGCCTCGTCGGGCCCCGGCGGCTCCAGCGTCGCGAACTGGCTCGCCAGAAGGCTCGGCGGCATGAAATGGTTGACGCGCGCCGTCATCCGCGCGTCGATCAGCTCATAGCTCCCGGCGAGATGAACGAAGCGGATGCGCGCGCCGCTGGCGCGCAGCCGGTCGCGATAGGCCCGCTTCAGCGCCGAGCAGGCAATGACGACATGGCCGCCGGCCGCCTCCAGATCCGCTGCATGGGTGGCGATCGCATCGAGCCAGGGCCAGCGATCGTCATCCGTCAGCGGCGCACCGGAGCGCATCTTCGCGACATTGGCGGCGGGGTGGAAAGCATCGCCGTCACGGAAGTCCCAGCCAAGGCAGCTTGCCAGCGCCTGGCCCACCGTGGACTTGCCGCAGCCCGATACGCCCATGACGATGACGGCGGTCGGCATCGGGGCCGCCGCCCGGGATGCAACGCTGGTCATTTCGATTCCTGATGGCCGCCGAAGCCCTTGCGCATGGCGGACAGCACCTTCTCGGCGAAGGTGTGGTCCTGCCGCGACCGGAAGCGGGTATAGAGCGCCGAGGTCAGCACTTCTGCCGGCGTCGCCTGTTCGATGGCGGCCTCGACCGTCCAGCGGCCTTCGCCGGAATCCGACACATGGCCTGAGAATTCGGCGAGCGCCGGATCCTTAGCCAGCGCCTCGGCGGTGAGATCCAGCAGCCACGAGGTCACCACCGACCCGCGCCGCCAGACCTCGGCGACCTCGGCCACGTCGAGGGTGAGCCGCTCCTCTTCGGAAAGGCGCGGCGAGGCGGCATTGCGCAGGATGTCGAAGCCCTCGGCGAAGGCCTGCATCATTCCGTACTCGATGCCGTTGTGGATCATCTTGACGTAGTGGCCGGCCCCGCTCGGTCCGCAGTGGAGATAGCCCTCCTCGGCGGTCGAGGCACGGCCTTCGCGATGGCGCGTCTCGGGGATGTCGCCGCGGCCGGGGGCAAGCGCCCGGAAGATCGGGTCGAGCCGCTCGACGGTCGCCTTGTCGCCGCCGATCATCAGGCAATAGCCGCGCTCCAGCCCCCAAACGCCGCCCGAGGTGCCGACATCGAGATAGGTGAGGCCGCGCTCGGCGAGCGCCTTCGACCTGCGGATGTCGTCCTTCCAGAAGGTATTGCCGCCATCGATCACCGTGTCGCCGGCCGCGAGATGCCCGGCGATTGCGGCGATGGCCGTCTCGGTCACTTGGCCCGCCGGGAGCATGACCCACACCGTACGGGGCGCGGCGAGCTTGCCGCAGAGATCGGCGAGCGACGACGCGCCCTCCGCCCCTTCCGCCGCCAGTTTCGCCGTGGTGGCCGCATCCGCGTCGAAAACCACGCAGGAATGTCCTGCCCGCGTCAGGCGGCGGACGATGTTCGCCCCCATCCGCCCAAGGCCCACCACGCCGATCTGCATTGGACGTCCCTCCTGTGTGGTCTTGTCTTTGGCGTCTTCTCGTTCCGTCCGAACCAACCGAAACGCGCCGATAAGTCAATGGCGCGGCGTTGCCGAAGGCGGTGCCAGCGTGTAGAGGGCCGGCAATCCCTTTCGCCACCAGTGAGCCCTCCATGTCCCAGCCCCGCTACGACGTCGCCGGCATCGGCAACGCCATCGTCGACGTCCTCGCCCGCACCGAGGACGACGTGCTCGCGAAGCTCGGCGTGCCGAAGGGCGGCATGATGCTGATCGATGAGGCGCGTGCCGAAGCGATCTACGCCGCCATGGCCCAGACCGTGGAGATGTCGGGCGGCTCGGCCGCCAACACCATTGCCGGCATCGGCATGCTCGGCCTGAAGCCCGCCTTCATCGGCAAGGTGCGCAACGACCAGCCCGGCGCCTCCTTCACCCATGGCATGAAGGCGGCCGGCATCCACTTCCCGACCGCCGCAGCCACCGAGGGCCCAACGACGGCGCGGTCCTTCATCCTGGTGACGCCGGACGGCGAGCGCACGATGAACACCTATCTCGGCGCGGCGCAGAACCTTGCCCCTGCCGATGTCGATGCCGACACCATCGCCTCGGCCGGCATCACCTATCTCGAGGGCTATCTCTGGGATCCGCCGGAGGCCAAGAAGGCCTTCCTCAAGGCCTCCGAGATCGCCCATGGCGCAGGCCGCAAGGTCGCGCTCACCCTCTCCGACGCCTTCTGCGTCGACCGCTACCGCGACGAGTTCATCGGTCTCATCCGCGCCAAGACCGTCGACATCGTCTTCGCCAACGAGGGCGAGCTGAAGTCGCTCTACCAGACCGCTGATTTCGCCACCGCGCTCGACGCGCTGCGCGCCGATGCGGCTCTCGCGGTCGTCACGCGCTCCGAGCAGGGCGCCATCGCGGTGGAGGGCACGGCGCTCGTTTCCGCCCCGGCCTTCCCGGTCGACAAGGTGGTGGACACGACCGGTGCGGGCGACCTCTTCGCCGCCGGCTTCCTGTCGGGTCTTGCCCGCGGCATGCCGCACGAGACCTCGCTGCGCCTCGGCGCGCTCTGCGCCGCCGAGATCATCAGCCATATGGGCGCCCGCCCCGAGGCGAACCTCAAGGCGCTCGCCGCCGAGAACGGCTTCGTGCTCTGATCTGAGGCCTCAGCCGCCGAGCAGCTTCACCGTCGCGGGATCGGGCGCGCCGCCATAGAAGGCGTCGATCACCGCGACGAAGGGCTCCGGATCGGCGGCAGCCACCGCGAACAGCGTCATGGACGAGTGGAGCTTGGCCGCGTCGATGGCGCCGAGGATCGTCTCGGCGCTCTTCGGCCGCGCGGCCATGACCAGCGACATGACCATCAGCAGCCGCGGGCCGAGAACGGGATGGGCGAGATAGGCCTCCGCCTCCTCGATGCCCGACAGGGCGTAGCGCTGCGACATCGCGCTGGTGCCGAGGCCGGCGAGTTGCGGGAAGACGAACCACATCCAGTGCGAGGTCTTCGCGCCGTTGGCGAGCTCGGCGATGACATCCTCGAAGACCGGGTCCTGCGCCGTGACGAAGCGTTCAAGGTCGAAGGTCATCCCTAGCGCTCCCAGGCCATCTTGCCGCCATAGGCCATCATGATGACGCCGGTACCGATGGCGAGGAGCCGGCCTGCGGCGCCCGGCCGGCGCGCGAAGGGCAGGGTGCGCAGCGCAATGCCGAGGGTGACGTAGTACAGCATGGACATGGCGACCATGATCGCCACACCGGCGAAGCCGATGGTGAGCGGCTGTTCGGCGAGCCGCGTCACGGCGAAGAGCGAGGAGACGAAGACGAGGCTCTTCGGATTGCCCAGCGCTGTCGCGAGCCCGGTCAGGAACGCGCGCCGGGGCGTCAGCATCGCCGCCGGCTCGCGCACCGCTTCCGGCGGCGGAGCGACGTTGCGCCGGATCAGGCTGAGCCCCATCCAGGCGAGGTAGAGCCCGCCGGCGACCTTCACCGCCGCGGCCGCCGCGGGGAACAGCTCGAACAGCCAGAACAGGCCGAAGAGGCCGGCGAGGCCCCAGCAGAGGGCGCCGAGGAGGATGGCGGCCGCCGTCGCGATCACCGACGAGGCCGGCGAGGACAGTCCCACGGCCATGAACAGGATCATGTTCGGCCCGGGGGTCAGGACGGCGATGAACCAGAGGCCGGCGAGAGCGAGCAGCGTGTCCGCGGGGTTCATGTCCCGGCCGCGCTCAGACTGCGATTCCGTCCATGCGCACCGGCAGGCCGGCCGTCTGCATGTGCCGTTTCACCTCGCCGATCGTGAAGGTGCCGAAATGGAAGACCGAGGCCGCCAGCACGCCGGTCGCGCCGCCATCGCGCACGCCCTCGACGAAATGGTCGAGCGTGCCGACGCCGCCCGAGGCGATCACCGGCACTGGCACCGAATCGGCGATGGCGCGTGTGAGCTTCAGGTCGAAACCGGACTTGGTGCCGTCGCGGTCCATGGAGGTGAGCAGGATCTCGCCCGCCCCCAGCGCCACCACCTCGCGCGCGTAGGCGACCGCGTCGATGCCGGTCGGCTTGCGGCCGCCATGGGTGAAGATCTCCCAGCGATCCGCCTCGCCCTCGCCGGACACCTTCTTGGCGTCGATGGCGACGACGATGCACTGGTCGCCGAACTTGTCGGCGGCGCGGCCGACAAAGGCGCGGTCATTCACCGCCGCGGTATTGATCGACACCTTGTCCGCGCCCGACTGCAGCAGGGCGCGGATGTCCTCGACAGTGCGCACGCCGCCGCCGACGGTGAGCGGCATGAAGCAGGCCTCCGCCGTGCGCGTCACCACGTCGAACATGGTGCGGCGATCATCGGAACTCGCGGTGATGTCGAGAAAGGTGAGCTCGTCGGCGCCCGCCGCGTCATAGGCCTTGGCGGCCTCGACCGGATCGCCGGCGTCGATCAGGTCGACGAACTGCACGCCCTTGACGACCCGGCCGTCCTTCACGTCGAGGCAGGGGATGATGCGGATCTTGAAGGTCATGCTGAAGGGGCGTCCGGAATGCCGGCGAAGATGTCCGCCATGGGGAGGGAAAGGGCGAGGGCTGGCACCTCGACCGAGGCCGCGCGGCCCTCGATCATGACAGGGCTCGCCGGGAAGCGGCCATCCTCGCGGAGGAAGAGCCAGGCGCGCGGCTCGTCCTGCGCGCAGATGAGATAGGCCTGGAGGGTACCGATCTGGAGGTATTCGTCCCGTTTCTCGATCATGTCGGTCGCGATCGACGAGGGAGACAGGACCTCGGCAATGAAGATCGGCTCGCGCGCGGCGTAGTCCTTGCCGTTGCCGACGCCGGCATCGACGAGAATGTCGGGATAGCGGATCCCGTGTTCGGTGCGGACACCGAAATCAGCCGTGGTGAGCAGGTGGATCGTCCGGTCAAACTTTTGCAGTAGGACGGCAAGCAGATTGGTGCAAATCCGCGCATGGGCCTGGGATACCTGCACCATCATCATGGTCACCTCCCCATGGGCGAGTTCGACCTTGAAGCCCTCGAGCGCCGGCGTGTTCGCCGCCCATGCGAGGAACCTGTCCGGATCGCGGGGCGCGCCTTCGGCGAGACGCAGGGCAAGGGGTGGCAGGGCGTTCATGGCCCCATGATAGCCGAAAGGCGCCGCTTCCGTCACGCCGCGCGGGCGCCGCGCACCAGCGCGATGGCCTCGGCCGGATCAAGGCGGCCGTCATAGAGCGCCTTGCCGGTGATGGCGCCTTCAAGCTTGCGCGCCCGCGGCGACAGGAGCTGGCGCACGTCGTCGAGCGAGGCGAGGCCGCCCGAGGCGATGACGGGAATGGAGACGGCGTCGGCGAGGGCGATGGTGCCGTCCCAGTCGATGCCGGTCAGCATGCCGTCGCGGGCGATGTTGGTGTAGACGATGGCGGCAACCCCGGCATCCTCGAAGCGGCGGGCGAGATCATGGGCGGCAAGGCTCGACGTCTCGGCCCAGCCCTCCACCGCCACCCAGCCGTCGCGGGCATCGATGCCGACCGCCACCTGGCCGGGGAAGGCCCTGGCCGCGGATTTCACGAAATCCGGATCGCGCACCGCCGCCGTGCCGATGATGACGCGCGACACGCCCTTGCCCAGCCAGCCTTCGACCGTCCGCATGTCCCGGATGCCGCCGCCGAGCTGGACGGGGAAGGAGGTCGCGGCGCGGATCGCCTCCACCGCCGCGGCATTCACCGGCTTGCCGGCAAAGGCGCCGTCAAGGTCGACCACGTGCAGATAGTCGAAGCCCTGAGTCTCGAAAGCGCGCGCCTGGGCGGCCGGATCGTCGGCATAGACGGTCGCCTGGGCCATGTCGCCCTGGCGCAGGCGGACGCAGCGGCCCTCCTTGAGGTCGATGGCGGGAAAGAGCCTCACGGGCGCCACTCCAGGAAATTGCCGATGAGAGACAGGCCGATGGTCTGGCTCTTCTCGGGATGGAACTGCGTGCCGACCATCGTGTCGCGGGCGATCATCGCGGTGACGCGCGTGCCGTAAGCGGCCTCCGCCAGCACCACGTCGGCGGCGGTCGCGGTCAGGTGGTAGGAATGGACGAAATAGGCGTGCAGGCCCTTCGGCCCGGTCGGAATGCCGGCCAGCACGGGGTGGTCGCGCGTCACGTCCAGCGTGTTCCAGCCCATATGCGGGATCTTCAGCGCCGGATCGGCCGGGCGGATCAGGTCGATGTCGCCGGGCACCCAGCCGAGGCCGGCGGAGGTCTCCTTCTCGAGCCCGCGCCCTGCCATGAGTTGCATGCCGACGCAGATGCCGAGGAAGGGCCGGCCACGGCCGCGCACCGCCTCGGTCATGGCCTCGACCATGCCGGGAACGCCGACGAGGCCGCGCTTGCAGTCGGCGAATGCGCCGACGCCGGGCAGGACGATGCGGTCGGCCTTGCGCACCACATCGGGATCGGCAGTGACGAGGACGGGCGCGTTCAGGCCGCGCTCGCGCGCCATCCGCTCGAAGGCCTTCTGCGCGGAATGCAGGTTGCCCGAGCCGTAATCGACGATGGCGACGCTCACCGCGCGCCCCTTGCGGAGGGGTCCGCATCGGGGAAGAGGCCGATGATCGGCAGCGGCGCGGAAGGGGCGGCAGCCGACGTTGCCGGGCGCGTTGCGGCCAGTGCCAGCGACGAGGGGGCGACAGGCGTGTCGCGCTCGGCGAAATAGCGGCGCTCGGCCTCCTCGCGGGAGGCAGCGACAACGACGGCTACCTCGCGCCAGCCCCGGCGGCGGAGCGTCCAGCGCTTCAGGTTGGTGGCCTCGAGCCCGATGAGCAGGCTCAGCGCCGAGGTGATCAGCGTCTGCATCAGCGACGGCAGGCCACTGAATGACAGCGCTACGACAACAGCGACCATGGCGACGAGATAGGCGATGGTCACCAGCCACAGGCGGTGGAAAGGGAACCATGCCCAGGGTGCGACGAAGGCGATGGGCGCGAAGCTGTCCGGAACGAACTGGGCGCCCTCATCGCTGCCCGTCGGCGGGAGGTGAACGGTGTAGCTGGTCTGGCGCGCCATGTCAGAGCACCCCCTTGGTCGAGGGGATCTCGTCGGCGCGGCGCGGGTCGATGGCAAAGGCCGCTCGCAGCGCCCGCGCAAGCCCCTTGAAGCAGCTCTCGGCGACGTGGTGGGCGTTGTCGCCGTAGAGCGTCTCGACATGCAGGGTGATGCCGGCATTCATGGCAAATGCCTGGAAGAACTCGCGCACCAGCTCGGTGTCGAAGGTGCCGATCTTGTGCCGGTCGAATGTCGTGCGGAAGACCAGGAAGGGCCGGCCCGACACGTCGATGCAGACGCGGGTCAGCGTGCCGTCCATCGGCAGGTGCACGTCGGCATAACGGGTGATGCCCTTCAGGTCGCCGAGCGCCTGGCGCACCGCCTGGCCCAGCGCGATGCCGACATCCTCCACCGTGTGATGGTCGTCGATATGCAGGTCGCCCTTGGCCTTCACCGTCAGGTCGATCATGCCGTGACGGGCGATCTGGTCGAGCATGTGGTCGAAGAAGCCGACCCCGGTCGCGACATCGGCGCGGCCCTTGCCGTCGATGTCGACGGCGACCGTGATGTCGGTTTCCCTGGTGGTGCGGGTGATCTGGCCCTTGCGCATGGCACTCTCCGGCGAATGGCCGGTCTTCTATCAGCCGGCCACGGGTTTTGGAAAGGCGAAGCGCGCGGCATGGTTGGGGCGCTGCTTGCGTCCGGCGAGCCACCGCTTACATCTCGTGCTTTCCGGAGGTTCCATGTCCCCTCAGAACGACGCCTTTCCCGGCTGGCACGCCACCACGATCTGCTCCGTCCGCAAGAACGGCAAGGTGGTGATCGGCGGCGACGGGCAGGTCAGCCTCGGCCAGACCGTCATCAAGGCCAATGCCCGCAAGGTCCGCCGCCTCGGCCGCGGCGATGTCATCGCCGGTTTTGCGGGCGCCACCGCCGACGCCTTCACGCTGTTCGAGCGGCTGGAGGCGAAGCTCGAGCAGTTTCCCGGCCAGCTGACCCGCGCTGCGGTGGAGCTCGCCAAGGACTGGCGCACCGACCGCTACCTGCGCCGACTCGAGGCCATGATGATCGTCGCCGACAAGGACGTCTCGCTCATCCTCACCGGCACGGGCGACGTGCTGGAGCCGGAGAAGGGCATCGCCGCCATCGGCTCGGGCGGCAACTACGCCCTGGCCGCGGCCAAGGCACTCGCCGATACCGACCAGGACGCGGAGGCCATCGTCCGCAAGGCCATGGGCATCGCCGCGGAAATCTGCGTCTACACCAACGGCAATCTGGTCATCGAAAGCATCGGCTGAGGCCGGTCCGGGGCGGGGGCCGTCACGGAGACACGCTATGCCGGATTACGCCTTTCGCCCGCTGACACCCGCCGACCTGCCGCTGGTGCGCCACTGGATCCTCCAGCCCCATGTCGCCCGCTGGTGGGGCGACACGGACGAAGAAATGGCGGCGATCGCCACCATTTTCGACGACCCGCATGTCGAGGCCTTCGTCATGCTCCTCGACGGTGCGCCTGTCGGCTATTTCCAGGCCTATGACCCGAATGCCGAGGACGGTCATCCCTTCGCGGGCGAACCCGTCGGCACGCTCGGCCTCGACCTGTCCATCGGCGATCCGGGGCTGGTCGGCCGCGGTCACGGCTCCGCCTTCATCCGCGCCTTTGCGGTCTCTGCCTTCGCCCGCGGCGTGCCACGGCTCGTCACCGATCCGCATCCCGACAATCCCGCCTCGATCCGCGCCTTCGAGAAGGCCGGCTTCGTGCGCCGCGAGGTCCGCGACGTGCCCCAATTCGGCCGCTTCCTCTTCATGACTTGCGACGCTGCCCCGGCTAAACTCGCACCATGGCCATGACATCCAGCCCCTTCCAGCCGATCTCCCCCGTCACCGGTTCCGTCTATCGCGGCGGTGGCGGCGGCGATGGCGGCAGCCGCTGGGGCCTCGCCGTCTGGCAGGCCCTGCCCATCCTCTTGCTGTTGCTCGCCGTCCAGGCCGGCGTGCTCTACGCCATGGGCCGCGTGCCGATCTGCCCCTGCGGCACGGTGAAGCTCTGGCAAGGCGTCGTGCAAAGCTCGGAAAATTCCCAGCACCTCACCGACTGGTACACGCTGAGCCATGTCCTCCACGGCTTCATCTTCTACCTTGTCGCCTGGATCGTCATGCCCCGCTCGTCCATCTGGACGCGGCTCGTCTTCGCCGTGGTGCTGGAGGGGGCCTGGGAGATCGCCGAGAACACGCCGATGATCATCGAGCGGTACCGCATTATCCCGGCATCCTATCAATATACCGGCGATTCCATCCTCAATTCCATCGGCGACACCCTGGCCATGGCGGTCGGTTTCCTCCTGGCGGCGATCCTGCCGGCCTGGGCGACGCTTGGCATCGCCATCGCCGTCGAGGTTGGGCTTGCCGCGGTCATCCGCGACAACCTGACCCTCAACATCATCATGCTGGTCCACCCGGTGGATGCCATCAGGCTGTGGCAGCAGGGCGGGGGCTGATCCCGCTCCTCCCCAGTCCTTGAACGGCGGGCGGCAATCGCCATCTACCGGCACTTCGTCCCGTGTTTTCCAGGGTCCCGATGACCGACTTCTCCCCCCGCGAAATCGTCTCCGAACTCGACCGCCACATCATCGGCCAGAAGGACGCCAAGCGCGCCGTGGCCATCGCGCTCCGCAACCGCTGGCGTCGCCTGCAGCTCGACGAGAGCCTGCGCGAGGAGGTGCTGCCGAAGAACATCCTGATGATCGGCCCGACCGGCGTCGGCAAGACGGAGATCTCGCGCCGCCTCGCCAAGCTCGCCAATGCGCCCTTCCTCAAGGTGGAGGCGACCAAGTTCACCGAGGTCGGCTATGTCGGCCGCGATGTCGAGCAGATCATCCGCGACCTCGTCGAGGTCGGCATCGGCCTGGTGCGCGAGACCAAGCGCAAGGAGGTCCAGGCCAAGGCCCATCTGGCCGCGGAGGAGCGCGTCCTCGACGCCCTCGTCGGCAAGACCGCCTCGCCTGCCACCCGCGAGAGCTTCCGCAAGAAGCTGCGCGACGGCGAGATGGACGACAAGGAAATCGACATCGAGGTGACGGCGGCGCCGCCGCAGGCCATGCCGATGATGGACATTCCCGGCGGCCAGATCGGCATCGCCAACCTCAACGACATGCTCGGCAAGATGATGGGCGGGCGCACCAAGCAGCGCCGCACCACCGTCAAGGAGGCCTATGAGCCGCTGGTGCAGGAGGAGGCCGACAAGCTCGTCGACCAGGACAACCTCGTGCAGGAGGCCATCCGCCTCGTCGAGAACAACGGCATCGTCTTTCTCGACGAGATCGACAAGATCTGCGCCCGCGAAGGCGCGCGTGGCGGCGAGGTCTCCCGCGAGGGCGTGCAGCGCGACCTGCTGCCGTTGATCGAGGGCACGACGGTCGCGACCAAGCATGGGCCGGTGAAGTCGGACCACGTCCTGTTCATCGCCTCAGGCGCCTTTCACGTGGCCAAGCCCTCGGACCTCCTGCCGGAACTCCAGGGCCGCCTGCCGATCCGCGTCGAACTGAAGCCGCTGACCCGCGAGGACTTCCGCTCGATCCTCACCGAGACCGAGGCGAGCCTGACCCGCCAGTCCATCGCCATGATGAAGACGGAAGGCGTCGACCTCGTCCTGACCGAGGACGCCGTGGACGCCATCGCCGACCTCGCCGTGGAGGTGAACGCCTCGGTCGAGAACATCGGTGCACGGCGGCTGCAGACCATCATCGAGCGGGTGCTCGATGACATCTCCTTCACCGCGCCCGACCGGGCAGGCGAGACCGTGACCATCGACGGCGCCTATGTGCGCAAGACGGTCGGCGACCTCGCCCGCAATGCCGACCTCAGCCGGTTCATCCTCTGACGCCCTGAAACGCGAAACGCCGCCGCCCCGAGAGGCGACGGCGTTGTGTTGATGCGGAGATGAGCGCCTCAGCGCGCCGCGTGGGTCGCCTGCGACAGGTGGCCGGCGCCGTTCGAGGCACGGACCGGCACGCGCGTGCCGGCTTCATGGGCGGTGATGAAGGTGGCGATCGCCTGGGTGCGGCGCTCGACGCCGAGCTTCCTGAGGATCGACGAGACGTGCGACTTCACCGTGCCCTCGGAGATGCCGAGGTCATAGGCGATCTGCTTGTTGAGGCGGCCGCGGCTCATCAGGTCCAGAACCTTGAACTGCTGGCCGGACAGGGCGTCCAGCTTGCGCGACGAGGACAGGTCACCCTCCGGATCGGCCGAGGTGATGACCGGCCACCAGGCGCGGCCGGCGGCGACCGCAGCCAGCGCAGCGCGCAGGTGATCGGCCGGCAGATCCAGCGGCAGGGCGCCCACGGCGCCGCGGCTGCGGGCCTCCTGCACCGGGCGGCGGTCGGCATGGTCGATCAGCACGGCGACGCGGGCGTCCGGCGACAGGTCGAGGCCGTCGAGATCGGACAGCGCGGCGATGACGAGCCCGGCCTTGCCGGGGTCGGTGGCGAGCGCACCCGGAAGGGCGGCGCGGACCAGCGCCTCGATCGTCTCGGCGACGATCGGGAACGGGTGGCGGACGGAGAAGGTGAGGGTGTCGCGGACGGCGGTCTGGTCAGTCATGGCCGTTTCCTCCAAAGAGCCAGTGGCGCGTCGATTGATCGATCTTGCTTGGGAGTGGACGCTAGCACCGGAACCCGCCGCGTCAAATTGCGAAAGGTCATGCTGCGAAATTGCAAAATTTTTGCACTTCCTCCATATGACAGAGGCAGTTTAGGCTAGGTCGAAAGGCGAGCCTCCGCCGGTCGGGAGAACCGCATGTCACGCAAGGTCTTCGTCGGGCCCTCGCTGCGCCGTCTGCGCGAGGAAACGCGGCTGACCCAGACCGCCTTCGCCCAGCGCCTCGGGCTGTCCGTCTCCTATCTGAACCAGATCGAGAACAACCAGCGCCCGGTCACCGCGGGCGTGCTCGTGGCGCTCGGCCAGACCTTCGGCGTCGATCTCGCGACCTTTGCCACCGACGATACGGATCGCCTTGTCACCGACCTGCGCGAGGCCTCCGCCGATCCGCTCCTCGCCGATACGGCGCCGAGCCTGCAGGAGCTGAAGCGCGTGGCCTCCGACAGCCCTGCCTTTGCACGGGCTTTCCTGCGCCTGCACCAGACCGCGCGCCGCTTCGGCGAGCGATTGCAGGCGGCCGGCGACACACCGATCCTGCCGCCCTCGGGCGAGGAAACCGCCGGCGCGCTGCTGCCCTACGAGGAGGTGCGCGACTATTTCCACTACGTCGACAATTACGTCGACGACCTCGACCGGGCCGCCGAGGACCTCGCCGAGCGCCTGGGTCTCGCCGCCGCCAGCGACCGCCTGCAGGTGCTCGCCGGCTATCTCGCCGCCCGCCACGGGCTCAACGTCGATGCCAACGCCAATCTCGGCGACGATGTTCTTGAGCGCTACGAGTCGGGCCCGAACGTCATCGCTCTCGACGGTGCGCTGGATTCCTCCACCCGCGCCTTCCTCCTCGCCAACCGCATCGCCCGCCTCGAACAGGCCGACACGCTGGCCACCATCGTGTCCGGCGCCGGCTTCCGCTCGCGGGCGGCGGGCGACATCGCCCGCGTGGCCCTGGCCAACTATTTCGCTGGCGCGCTGCTGCTGCCCTATCGCCGCTTCCTCGCCGCCGCCAAGGACACCCGCCACGACCTCGACCGCCTCGGCCGCATCTTCGGGGCGAGCCTCGAGCAGGTCTGCCACCGCCTGTCGACGCTCCAGCGTCCGGGCCAGCGCGGCATCCCCTTCTACTTCGTCAAGGTCGACCGCGCCGGCAACGTCATCAAGCGCCACTCGGCGACACGCTTCCAGTTTGCCCGCTTTGGCGGTGCCTGCCCGCTCTGGAACGTCCACGAGGCCTTCGAGCAGGCTGGCCGCACCTTCGTCCAGGTGGCCGAGATGCCCGACGGCATCCGCTACCTCTCGCTCGCCCGCGCCGTTACCAAGGGCTCGGCGCACTGGCGCGCGCCGGTTCGCCGCTATGCCTTTGGCCTGGGGTGCGAGATCTCCTATGCCGGCGAGATCGTCTATTCCGAGGGCATCGACCTCAAGGCTGATGCCAACGTGGCGAAGATCGGCGTGTCCTGCCGCATCTGCGAGCGCGCCAATTGCCACCAGCGCGCCGTGCCGCCCATCGATCGGGAGATCCGGGTGCCGGGCGATCGCCGCAAGGTGGTGCCGTTCGATCTGAGCTGAGGAGGCAGGGGGCGGCCGGCCCGTCGCCTTGCCGCACCCTCTCCGCGTCATGCCCGGCCTTGTGCGAGACTTGCATCACGCAACTGCGTCCTGCGAGCCTCCGGAGATGCGTCAGCATCGACCGGTGGCGAGCCTCGAAGGACGCACTCGCGTCGTGCAGGGCATCACCTCAAGCGGCAGCCTCACCGCCGCGTCAGGGTCCGCTCCACAGCATCCTTCCAGCGTGCGAGCTTCAGCCGCCGCGTCTCGCCATCCATCGCCGGCGTGAAACGGTGGTCCAGCGCCCAGCCCTTGGCAAAAACCTCCGGCTCCGGGCAGACGCCTTGCGATAGACCCGCGAGATAGGCCGCGCCCAGCGCTGTCGTCTCCAGCACCTTCGGCCGATCGACCGGCGCGTCGAGCAGGTCGGCGAGGCGCTGCATGGTCCAGTCGGAGGCGACCATGCCGCCATCGACCCGCAACACGGTGCCCGCACCACCCGCTCCCGGCCAGTCCGCCATCATGGCACCGAGGAGGTCGGCGGTCTGGAAGCAGACGCTCTCCAGCGCCGCGCGCGCCATTTCCTTCGGGCCGGTGCCGCGGGTGAGGCCGAAAATGGCGCCGCGGCAGTCGGCGTCCCAGTAGGGTGCGCCGAGACCGACAAAGGCGGGCACCAGGATCACCTCCTGGTTCGGGTCGGAGGCCGCCGCCAGCGCTCCCGTCTCGCCGGCCAGCTTGACGATGCCGAGCCCGTCCCGAAGCCACTGAACGGCTGCGCCGGCGACGAAGATCGACCCCTCCAGCGCATAGGTCCGCTTGCCGCCGAGCTGGTAGGCGATGGTCGTGAGCAGCTTGTTGCGCGAGGCGACGGCCTCGGAGCCGGTATTGAGCAGCGCGAAGCACCCGGTTCCGTAGGTGGATTTCATCATGCCCGGCCGGAAGCAGGCCTGCCCGACGGTCGCCGCCTGCTGGTCGCCGGCCATGCCGCCGATGGTGATGGCGCCGCCGAACAGCGCCGGGTCCGTCGTGCCGAAGGCGCAGGCGCTGTCCTTCACCTCCGGCAGGATCGCCATGGGCACGCGAAGCAGCCGGCAAAGCTCCTCGTCCCAGGCGCCGCGATGGATGTCGAAGAGCATGGTGCGCGAGGCATTGGTCGCATCCGTCGCGTGGACCTTGCTGCCGGTGAGCCGCCACAGCAGGAAGGCGTCGATCGTGCCGAAGGCGAGCTCCCCCGCCTCGGCGCGGGCTCGGGCGCCGGGAACCTCGTCAAGGATCCAGGCGAGCTTGGTCCCCGAGAAATACGGATCGATGACGAGGCCCGTCCGCGCCTGGACCAGCGCCTCGTGGCCCTCCTCGCGCAGCCGCGCACAGGTCGCCGATGTCCGTCGGTCCTGCCAGACGATGGCCCGGTGGATCGGCTTGCCGCTCGCACGATCCCAGACCACCACCGTCTCGCGCTGGTTGGTGATGCCGATGCCGGCGACCTCGGCCGCCGTGCGCCCGGCCTTGGCCAACGCCTCGCGGACCGTCGTGACGACGCCCGTCCAGATGTCCTCCGGGTCGTGCTCCACCCAGCCGGATGCGGGGAAGTGCTGCGGGAATTCCTGCTGGGCCACTGCCAGCACCGCCATGTCGGGAGAGAAGACGATGGCGCGGGAGGAGGTCGTCCCCTGGTCGATCGCGACGATCACCGTCTTGTGTCCAGTCCCGGCCATGCGCGTTGTCCCCATGCGATGCGCGGCGGCGGTGCCGCTCTTTGCCCCTATCATGGCATCGCCCGCCCTTGCGGCGGAAGGCAAAAGGCGTCAGACGGGGGCCTTGACGCGGACAGCGCGGGGAAGGGCATGACGGAGCGGGAATTCGACCTCTTCGTGGTCGGCGGCGGCATCAACGGCGCGGGCATCGCGCGCGATGCCGCGGGGCGGGGCGCATCCGTCATGCTGGTCGAGCAGGACGACCTCGCGAGCGCGACCTCCTCCTGGTCGACCAAGCTCATCCATGGCGGCCTGCGCTATCTCGAATACTACGAGTTCCGCCTCGTCCGCGAGGCGCTGATCGAGCGCGAAGTCCTCTGGGGCATCGCACCCCACATCATCCGGCCGCTGCGCTTCGTCCTGCCGCACCACGAGGGCCTGCGACCTGCATGGATGCTGCGCCTCGGCCTCTTCCTCTACGACCATCTCGGTGGTCGCAAGCGGCTCTGGCCGACCAAGACCCTCGATCTCACCACGGATGTGGCGGGCCGGCCGCTGAAAGCCGGCTATGGAAAGGCCTTCGAGTATTCCGACTGCCGCGTCGACGATGCCCGCCTCGTGGTGCTGAACGCCCGTGATGCCGCCGAGCGTGGCGCCGTCATCCGCACCCGGACCCGCGCGATTGCCGCCGAGCGTGACGGCGCCCGCTGGCGCGTCACGGTGGAGCATGTCCGCACCGGCCTGCGTGAAACCGTCGTCGCAAAGGCGTTGGTCAATGCCGCCGGCCCCTGGGTCGAGAGCTTCCTCACCGGAGCCACGAAGACCACCCCGCCCGCCCGCGTGCGCCTCGTCCAGGGCTCGCACATCGTGGTCCCGAAGCTCTACGACCATGACCGCGCCTATATCTTCCAGAACGCCGACAACCGCATCATTTTCGCCATCCCCTACGAGCGGGAATTCACGCTGATCGGGACGACGGACCAGGACTACCAGGGCGATCCCGGCGCGGTGCGGATCACGCCGTCCGAGATCGACTATCTTTGCGCTGCCGCGAGCGAGTATTTCCGCGCCCCCATCGCCCCCTCTGACGTGGTCTGGACCTATTCGGGCGTGCGGCCGCTGTATGACGACGGCGCCTCGGCCGCGCAGGAGGCGACCCGCGACTACGTGCTGCACAAGGATGGTGGTGGCGCCGTGCCGCCGCTGCTCTCGGTCTTCGGCGGCAAGATCACCACCTATCGCCGGCTCGCCATCAGCGCCCTGGAAGAGCTTGCCACGGACCTTCCGGTGCTCGCGGCCAAGACGAACTGGACGGCCACCGCGCCGCTGCCGGGGGGTGACTTCTCACCGGACGGGCCGGTCTCGCTCGCCGAGAGCCTGTGGCGCAGCCACCCCTTCCTGACGCCGGAACTGGCGGCCCGGCTCGCCGCTGCCTACGGCACCCATGCGCGCCGCATCCTCGACGGCGCCGCCACCATGGCCGATCTCGGCCACGAGTTCGGTGGCGGGCTCACGGAAGCCGAGATCGCCTGGCTGCGCCGGGAGGAATGGGCCGAGACGGCGGAGGACGTTCTCTGGCGCCGATCCAAGCTCGGCCTGCATCTGACGGAGGCGGAGCGCGCAGCCGTCGCCGCCCATCTCGGCGCATGACCGATCGGCCACGCGTCGTCATCGCCGGTGCCGGTCCCGCGGGACTTTTCGCCGCGGACCTGCTGGCGGCGGCGGGCGCCGCGGTCACGGTCTATGACCGCATGCCCTCGCCGGCCCGCAAGCTGCTGCTCGCCGGCCGCGGCGGCCTAAACCTCACCCACAGCGAGCCGCGCCAGGCCTTCCTCTCCCGCTATCCCGACCTGCCGTCCCAGGTGCGCGGGGCCATCGACGCCTTTCCGCCCTCCGCACTCCGGGCATTCGCGGCAGCGCTGGGGCAGCCGACCTTAGTGGGCTCCTCGGGTAGGGTCTTCCCCGAGGCCTTCAAGGCCTCGCCTCTGCTGCGGGCCTGGCTCGCGCGTTTGGCGGGCCTCGGCGTGACGTTGCGCAGCCAGCACCGCCTTGTGGGTTTCGCCGATGACGGCCGTCTGGTCTTCGAAGGTCCCGAAGGGCGCGTCGTCCCGCCCCATGACGTTGCGCTGCTGGCGCTGGGCGGGGCGAGCTGGCCGCGCATGGGTTCGGACGGCGCCTGGAGCGTCATTCTGGCAAAGCGAGGCGTTCCCGTTCGTCCGCTCGTCGCCTCCAACAGCGGCATCGACATCGCCTGGTCGGCGGGCTTTGCCGAGCGTTTCGCCGGCACGCCGCTCAAGGCGATCGCCCTGTCGTTCGGCAAGAACGCCGTGCGGGGCGAGGCCATGGTCACCGCCACCGGGCTCGAGGGCGGCGCCATCTATGCGCTGTCGGCGGCCCTGCGCGACGCGGTCGCGGCCGGTGGCGCGTCCTTGACTGTCGATCTGAAGCCGGACGTTTCGGTGGCCGACCTGGCGGCGCGGCTCGGCCGGGCGCGGTCGGGTGATTCCCTCTCCAATGTCCTGAAGAAGCAGGCGGGACTCGCCCCCGTAGCGGCCGCCATTCTGCGCGAGGGAACCGGCGGCCCGCCGGTGCGGGAGCCCGCCAGGCTCGCCGCGGCGATCAAGAGTCTCGTCCTGCCGGTTGCCGCGATGCGCCCGCTGGAGCGGGCGATCTCCTCCGCCGGTGGCATCGACCGTTCGGCACTCTCCGATACCTTCGAGATTTCCGGCCATCCGGGTCTCTTCGCCGCCGGCGAGATGCTGGACTGGGATGCGCCGACCGGCGGCTACCTGTTGCAGGCGACCTTCGCGACCGCCGCCGCCGCGGCCCGCGGCATGGCGGCCCGGCTCGGCCTGACGCTGCCGGAAGCGCCGTCGCAGGACTGGTAGGTCAGATGCAGGTGGCGCCCTGCTTCGGCGTCCGGCTCACGGTCTCGCCGATGCGCGGACGGGTATAGAGCCGGTCGGACAGCAGCAGCGAACCGGAAATCAGATAGGCGACCGTCGGGGTGTAGCTGTACTTCACCTCGGCGAGCACAAGGAAACCCGTCGTGCCAAGGGTTGGCTTCAGCTCGTTCGGGATGGTCATCACCTGGCCGCAGCTGTAGCGCGTGGCATTGCGCGCATCGCTCCACACGGCGCGGGAGACGCCGAGGATGTCGGTCTGGATACCCGTCACCACCATCTGGGCATTCGACACGTTGAACGGAGCGATGACGTCGGCCGTCGCGTCGAGGATGTTGCTCATGTCCGCATCGGCGATGGTCGTGGCCTGAGAGGCGAGGTCGGACAGGGCGCGTGCGGCGAGCGACACCTTGCGGTCGGCCTGCAGGCCCTGGGTCGTCTCGACGGTGGCGAGGAACAGCGTCACCATCAGCGGCAGGACAAGGGCGAACTCGACGGCGGAGACGCCGCGCTTGTCGTGGGCGAGGACCCGGGCAGCGCGTACCGGGCGAATCGCCAGGTCGATCAGGCGTCGTGCGAAACCCATGCGATCCCCCCTCAGAACGGCTCGTTGCGGAAGGCGGCCGTCGCCATGAGGAGGCGCTTGCCGTTGGACAGGTCGCCGATGGTGAGGCCGAAAGTCGGCATCAGCACCGGCCATTCGTAGACAGCGCGCACCACGACGATGTCGCCGCCCGCGCCCTGGCTGTAGGTCATGCCGGAATAGTTCACCGCGCCGGACGAGACCGGCTTGGAGGCGGAAGCCGAACCGAAGCTGGTGTAGGTGCGCACGTCGACGGCAATGCCGGCGCAGTTCATCAGCGCGCTCGCCTTGGTGCAGATCTCGTTCTTGAAAGCTGCCTGGTCGAAGTTCCGCGTTTGGGCCTGACCGGTCATGATAAGGCGCGAGGCACTGGCGGTGGCCGTCTCCAGCACCTGGCTGGCGAAGAACACCATGGCGAATTCGATGATGGCGAAGAGCAGGAAGAGGAACGGGCCCGCCACCAGCGCGAATTCGACCGCGGCGACGCCATCCTCGTTCTTGCGGAAGCGTGGCAGGATCGTCAGGCGGCGGACACGCGGCCGGGGTGTCACCACCTGCCGCTGCTCAGCTTCACCCGTCCCCGAACCCTCGACACAGCCGGACATGGCCAACTCCGTTCGCGCCGGGCGCAGATGCGCGGCCCCGCAGAAGCCTTTCTATGCGTAAACCCGTTGACGAACCCTTGCGGGAGCTGCGGCGATTTGCCCGATAAACGCGACTACCGGGGCGTAGCTGTACCGGCCGATGCGGCGCCGTCGCGCGAGCGGGAATTGCCGAGGGCCGTCTCGAAGAAGGCCTTGGCGTCGCCCACCGCGATGGTGCGCTCGCAGGTTGGCGAGCAGGAATAGGTCTCGCGATCGACGCCGCGATAGACCTGCACGACGGAGTCGTTCTGCGCGCGCACGCGAACCTGCAGGGTGAGCAGCTGCTCGCCGCGCCCGTCCAGGGCGATGAGGTTGGTCGAGCCGACGCTCTTGCCCGTCAGAACCATGATGCCGCCGCGCTGCACGGTGGCGTCGGCGATGAGCGGATTGCCGATGACCAGCGTTGCAACGTGCGCGGGCAGGCGCATAACGCGGGCCTGATCCATGGTGATGGTCATGCCCTGCGCCATGGCGGCAGCAAGATCGGCCGGGGCACCGGCGAGCTGCGTTTCGGCCGCAGCGGAGACCGGCGCTGCGATCAGGGCCATGGCGGCAAACGCTGCGGCGAGGCGCGGCGCGGGTATCCAGCCCTGGAACCTGTGAGGCGTTGTCATCGAAGCTCTCGCACGGGAGACGAACCTGTCTTCCCTGCACTCCACCAGAAAATGGTGAACGAATTGCCAATTTCCGGCTGGCGCCCCGGCGACCTCCGCTCCCTGGAGATCAAACGCGAACTGGCGAAAAGTCGGAACAAGTTATCGGAAAGATGTGGGTGAAAATGGAGACGAATTGAATGACGCTACGTAATTAGTCCGCAAGATGTTGCCGCTAGGAAAGGAGCGTCAAGGGCGTGACGGGATCGGCCTGCGACGCGGCGCGAAACGCCGCTTCTTCCTTGTTACCAGGAGCTGTTGGATGAAGAGCCTCATTGCCCGCTTCGCCCAGGATCGGTCGGGCGCCACTGCCATCGAATACGGACTGATCGCCGCGGGGATCGCCGCCGTGGTCATCGGCGCCGTCTACAGCCTCGGCAGCAACATCACCGCCAAGTTCACGGCGATCGACACCGCCATGAAATAAAATCGGTCATCGCTCGCTCTTTTTCAGGGACCGGCCGGCGCAGTCGCGCGGCCGGTCTCGTCGTTTTCCAGACAAGTCATGACACGGATGCCCCTTGGGAACGGGGGTCGCCCACCACCGGCCGAGGATAGTTGCGCCCACCGACAGGCCATGAGCCGCCGCAGTCATGTCCAGCCATCGTCCCGCATATCGGTTTTTCTTGACGAGCGCCCACAATAACCAAGCGTAAGGCTGGCAAACTGTCTCGATGGCAACGAAAGAAATAGATGCTTAATGCCAATATGCATCGTATTAGTAGGAAAGAAACCAAGAAATACACGATGAAAGTTGCGTTTAACCACGTTCTAGACATGTGGGAAATCGGGCATTTCTCGGCGTCGATTTAACGAACGGACAAGAGGTGCTTGCTAGGGTCCATCCAGTTCGAACGTGTCAAAACGAATTGGCCGGCGGACAGCGCCCGCAAGGCGCAACGTGGACACCAGGAGTCAATCCAATGAAGACCCTCTTCGCTCGCTTCGCCCGTGACAACTCGGGCGCCACCGCCATCGAGTACGGCCTGATCGCCGCCGGCATCGCCGCCGTCGTCATCACCGCCGTCTACAACCTCGGCTCGAAGGTCAACACCACCTTCACCAACATCAACACCGCCATGAAGTGATCGCGGACTCCATCCGCGATCTCGGTGGCCCGCTCACAGCGGGCCACCAGCATTTCAGGGGGCGGTCATGGCCATCGGGTATCCGCACGAGCCGACGGGCAGGCGCGCCGGGCGCAGAACCGCCGCAGGCGTCGCAATGACATCCACCCTCCTCGCCGAGGCGCGGCGTGACGCGCACCTCGTTGCCGTCGTCCTTCTGACGGCCATCGGCACCGCCCTCGTCGTGCTGGCGCATTCACTGTCCTGAAACCGGTTCCGAGCGACCATCGCTGTCACTTCCGGAGGACGTCATGTTCGAGTTCGCCATCCTGCTGATCTTCCCCGCGATGATGGCCTTCGCCGCCGCGAGCGACCTCTTCACCATGACCATCTCCAACCGGGTCTCGCTGATCCTGGTCGCCGGCTTCATGGTCCTCGCCATCGTCACCGGCATGAGCTGGCCGACCATCGGCATGCATGTCGCCGCCGGTTTCCTCGTGCTCTCCATCGGGTTCGTCTGCTTCGCCTTCGGCTGGATGGGCGGCGGTGATGCCAAGCTTGCAGCCGCGACGGCCTTGTGGCTCGGATGGTCCCAGCTTCTCGACTATGCCATCTGGGCCTCGCTGTTCGGCGGCGTGCTCACACTCGGCCTCCTCGCCCTGCGCGGCGCGCCGCTGCATCCGCCCTTCCTCATGCGCGAGGGCTGGTACGCCCGCATCACCGACGAGAAGACCGGCATTCCCTACGGAATCGCGCTCGCCGCCGCCGGTCTCATCCTCTATCCTTCGAGCTTCTGGATGACCGGCGCCCTCCATTGAGACGGCGGCCCGCGATATTGACGTCTCGTTAAGTCAATTCGCTCATTCCCGATTAACCATAAGTTGACCTTTCCCTGATCGAATCCGGTCTGTGACGAGGCGAGTTGCGCCCCGTCCGCGTCGAGGGTTCGTGGGATGCGTCTGAAGCCTGCACAGATAGTCGTCATCGCCATCGCGCTGGTCTCGGGCGGCATCGCCGCGATGATGCTGGGCGACCGTCGGGCGCCCGAGCCCGTCGCCCAGCCCCAGGTGGCCGCGCCTGCGCCGCAGATCGCGACGGTGGAAGTGCTTGTCGCCTCCAATGATCTCCCGCTCGGCAAGATCATCCTGCCGGCCGATGTCTCATGGCGGCGTTGGCCGGAAGAGGCCGGCACGGGCAGCTTCGTCGTCCGTCGCACCGGCGACGCCGGCACCGCCGCCCTCGACGAGGTCGTTGGCTCCATCGTCCGCACCACTTTCGCCGCCGGCGAGCCGATCCGTCCCGCCCGTCTGGTCAAGGGCAATCGCGGCTTCATGTCGGCGATCCTGACGCCGGGCATGCGCGCCATTGCCGCGCCCATCGACGATCCCTCCCGCGGCGCCGGCGCCTTCATCCTGCCGAACGACCGCGTCGACGTCATCCTCGCCCGCCGCATCAACAACCAGGCCGCCCAGGCCGAGGGCATCACCCACGCGACCTCGACCGTCCTGCGCAACGTGCGCGTCCTCGCGGTCGACCAGACCGTTGAGGAGCGGGGCGGCGAAAAGACCATCGTCGGCCGCACCGCAACCCTCGAGCTGACGTCGGCCCAGGCCGAGACCCTGGCCCTTGCCCGCGAACTCGGCACGCTGTCGCTGTCCCTGCGCAGCCTGGCCGACGCTTCCGCCTCCAATCTTGCCGGAGAGGGCGCCGGCAACGGCGAGGCCCTGTTCGGCGGCGGCGAAGGCCGCATCACCATCGTCCGTCACGGCGTTCGCTCCGCCGGCGGCCAGGGACCGGAGTGAGCCCCATGTCGTTCCCGAACACCAGGCTCCCGATGTCCAGCATGTGGCCCAAGGCAGGCGCGCTTCTCATCGCCTCGATCGTCGCCCTCGTGGCAATGGCGCCGCCGGCTGCCGCGCAGCAAAGCACGGCGGTCCGCCAGCAGCGTCCCCTGACCGCAGGCGCCAGCGCCATCACCCTCGGCGTCGGCAAGTCGCTGCCCGTCGAACTGCCGCGTGACGCCCGCGACGTCATCGTCGCCAACCCTGCCATTGCCAACGCCGTGGTTCGCTCGGCCCGTCGCGCCTTCCTCATCGGCGTCGCCGTTGGCCAGACCAATGTCTTCTTCCTTGATGCCGAGGGCCGGCAGATCGCCGCCTATGACATCGAGGTCGGCCGTGACCTCGTCGGCCTGCGCCAGACCCTGCGCGCCGCCCTGCCGCATGGCGACATCGAGGTTCGTTCGGTCAACGACAGCGTCGTGGTCTCCGGCTCGGTCGCTACCCCGCTGGAGGCACAGCAGGCCATCGACATCGCCACCAAGCTGGTCGGCGACGAGAAGAAGGTGGTCAACGCCATCGCCATCCGCGGTCGCGACCAGGTCCATCTGAAGGTGACCGTCTCCGAGGTGCAGCGCACCGCCATCAAGCAGCTGGGTGTCAACCTCGCGGCCTTCGACCCGACATCCACGCTCACCGGCGCCTCGGGCAACCTCGGCAACGCCGGCGGCTTCGTCTACGGCCTGCTCACCTCCGGCAGCTACAACGCAACCGGCACCGCGCCCGCCAACTCGGGTGTCGTCGGCACCCGCGTCGGCAACAACGTCTTTACCTCGACCATCCGTGCCTTCGAGGAACATGGCCTCGTGCGCACCCTGGCCGAGCCGACGCTGACGGCCATCTCCGGCGAGCAGGCGAAGTTCCTCGCCGGTGGCGAGTTCCCGGTGCCGACCGGCCGCGACCTTACCGGCAACGTGACGATCGAGTTCAAGCCGTTCGGTATCGGCCTGGCCTTCACGCCCGTGGTGCTGTCGGAAGGCCGCATCAGCCTGCGAGTCGGCGTCGAGGTGAGCGAGATCGACAACCAGCTCACCGTCCAGCTCTCCAACGTCACGGTGCGCGGCCTGCGCACCCGCCGCGCCGACACGACGATCGAACTGCCATCGGGCGGCACGATGGTCATGGCCGGCCTCCTCCAGGAGCAGACCCGCCAGAACATCTCGGGCACCCCCGGCCTTCTCAACGTGCCGGTGCTCGGCGCGCTGTTCCGATCCCGCGACTACCAGCGCGGCCAGACAGAACTCGTGGTCATGGTGACGCCCTACATCGTCCGCCCGGCCTCGGCCAACCAGCTCGCCCGCCCCGACGACAACCTGCAGGACGCCTCCGATCCTGCCGGCATTCTCATCGGCCGCCTCAACCGCATCTATGGCTCCGGCCAGCCGCCGGCCCATCGCGGCCGCTTCAACGGTCCCGTGGGGTTCAATCGTGACTGACCGGCCATTCATCCAGAAGGGTTCGCCCATGTCCCTCGCCACCGCCGCCCGGCTGACCCTCGTGGGCCTCGCCGTCGCCCTCGGAGGCTGCCAGTCCATGACGGCGCGCCATGAGCCGCCGCCCTCGGACTACCGCGTCCGCCATCCGATCATCGTCTCGCCGCAGGGCGCCTATGTCGCCTCGCAGTGCGGCCAGTGGCCGGAGGACCTTGGGCCGGCCCCGGGTAATCCGAACACCGAGAACCGGCCGAACTGGAACCACGGTTGCGCGACCCAGCACAACCTGGCGGCCATCGTCGCCAATCCGAACGACCTGCTGCATCCGCGCGCCGAGACCCAGATCGATGCGGCGCGCCGCCAGACGGCGATCGATCGCTACCGCCGCGCCATCGCGCCCGGCCCGCACACCGTTCACACCCCGATGCAGCCGCTCACCGACATCAAGAGCGCAGTCCGGGGCGGAGGCTGAGCCCGTGCAAGACGACGTCATCCCGCAGGGCGAGGCCGGCGACGAGCAGATCGCGCCGGTTCCTCGCATCTCCCTCCAGGCCTTCTGCGAGACGGCCGAGCTTGCCTCGGTCATCGCCGACGCCGCCGAGGACCGGCGCATGGACAAGGCCCATGTGCGGGTGCAGATGGGCGGTGCCCCCGGCGCGGTCGAGGCCTATCGCTCGGCCCCGACGCCCAATGTCGTCATTCTCGAGACCACCGGCCGCAAGGGCGAAATCCTCGGCCACCTCGACGAACTCGCCGAGGTTTGCGACGCCACGACCAAGGTGATCGTCGTCGGCCAGGTCAACGACATCCTGCTCTATCGCGAGCTGATGGCGCGCGGCGTCAGCGAATATCTGATCGGCCCGGTCGGCGTCCTCGCCGTCATCCGCGCCGTATCGGGCCTCTATGCCGCCGAGGGCGCCAAGCCCGTCGGTCGCAGCATCGCGATCATCGGGGCCAAGGGGGGCGTCGGCTCCTCCACCATCGCCCACAATCTCGCCTGGGCCATTTCGCGCGACATCGGCACCGACACCTGCATTGCCGACATGGACCTCGCCTTCGGCACCGGCGGCCTCGACTTCAACCAGGACCCGCCGCAGGGCATCGCCGATGCCATCTTCTCGCCGGACCGCGTCGACACCGCCTTCGTCGACCGCCTGCTGTCGCGCTGCGCCGACAACCTGTCGCTGCTCGCCGCGCCGGCAACGCTGGACCGCGTCAGCGATCTCGGCCCGGAGGCCTTCGATCCGCTGCTCGACATCCTGAAGTCGACCATGCCCTCCATCGTGCTCGACCTGCCGCATACCTGGACCGGCTGGACGAAGCGTGCGCTGGTCACCGCCGACGAGATCCTCATCGTCGCGAACCCTGACCTGGCCAACCTGCGCAATGCCAAGAACCTGATGGATCTGCTGCGCGCGAGCCGTCCCAATGACACGCCGCCGCGCTACATCCTCAACCAGATCGGCGTTGCCAAGCGGCCCGAGATCAAGCCCGCCGACTTCGCCAAGGCCCTCGAGGCCGAACCAATTGCTGTGATCCCCTTCGAGCCGCAGCTGTTCGGCACGGCCGCCAACAACGGCCAGATGATTGCCGAAATGGAGCCGGGTCACCGTATTGCCGTTCAGTTCACCGACCTGGCCCTCGCCGTGACCGGCCGTCACGACACCCGCAAGGCCCGGCCCGGCTTGCTGGGACCGCTCTCGCCTCTCCTGGAGAAGCTCGGCCAGCTTCGCAAGAAGGCCTGACGGTAAACCGAGGACGATCGAGGCAGCATGTTCGGCAAACGCGGCAATTCAGGTTCCGGCTTCGGGCGCCCGCCTTCTTCGGGGGCGCCGACGCTCGACCGTGCGCCGCCGGCCGCGGCTCCCGTCGCCCGCGCGCCCGAGCCGGCGCGCGTCCCCTCGGTGTCTTCGCCGCCCCTCGCGCCATCGGCGCCGGCGGAGGACCGCCAGCGCTCGTCCAGCTTCTACGAGACAAAGAGCCAGGTCTTCGGTGCCCTGATCGAGGCCATCGACCTCTCCCAGCTCGCCAAGCTCGACGCCCAGTCGGCGCGCGAGGAAATCCGCGACATCGTCAACGAGATCATCACGATCAAGAACATCGTGATGTCCATTGCCGAGCAGGAGGACCTGCTCGAGGACATCTGCAACGATGTTCTCGGCTATGGCCCGCTTGAGCCGCTGCTCGCCCGCGACGACATCGCCGATATCATGGTCAACGGCCCCAGCACGGTCTATATCGAGGTCAACGGCAAGATCTCCAAGACCGGCGTGCGCTTCCGCGACGGCGCGCAGCTGATGAACATCTGCCAGCGCATCGTCAGCCAGGTCGGCCGCCGCGTCGACGAATCCTCGCCCATCTGCGACGCCCGCCTGCCCGACGGTTCCCGCGTCAACGTCATCGCTCCGCCGCTGGCCATCGATGGCGCCGCGCTCACCATCCGTAAGTTCAAGAAGGACAAGCTCACCCTCGAGCAGTTGGTGAAGTTTGGTTCCATCTCTCCGGAAGGCGCCGAGATCCTGCGCATCATCGGCCGCGTCCGCTGCAACGTCGTCGTCTCCGGCGGCACCGGCTCCGGCAAGACGACGCTGCTGAACTGCCTGACGCGCTACATCGATTCCGACGAGCGCATCATCACTTGCGAGGACGCCGCCGAACTCCAGCTGCAGCAGCCGCACGTGGTGCGCCTCGAAACCCGTCCGCCCAACCTCGAGGGCGAGGGTCGCGTCACCATGACCGACCTCGTCAAGAACTGCCTGCGTATGCGTCCTGAACGCATCATCGTCGGCGAGGTCCGCGGCCCGGAGGTGTTCGACCTCCTCCAGGCCATGAACACCGGCCACGACGGCTCGATGGGCACCATTCACGCCAACTCACCGCGCGAGTGCCTGTCGCGTATGGAATCGATGATCGCCATGGGCGGCTATTCGCTTCCCGCCAAGACCGTGCGCGAGATCATCGTCGGCTCGGTCGATGTCATCGTCCAGGCCGCGCGCCTGCGCGATGGTTCCCGCCGCATCACCCACATCACCGAGGTGCTCGGCCTCGAAGGTGACACGCCGATCACCCAGGACCTTTTCGTCTATGAGATGCTGGGCGAGGACGAGAACGGCAAGATCATCGGCCGTCACCGCTCCACCGGCATCGGCCGGCCGAAATTCTGGGATCGCGCCCGCTACTACAACGAGGACAAGCGCCTGGCTGCGGCCCTCGACGCCGCAGATGCCGGCGAGCCGATGAGGTGAGGCGATGATCCCGCTCGACACCCTCGCCATCTTCGTGCTGGCCACCATCTGTGCCGGTGGCCTCGCCTATGCGCTGATCTATCCGTTCCTCTCCGGCGAGGTGAAGGCAGAGGCACGCCGCGATGCCGTCGCCGGCACGCTCGCCCGCCCCACCCGCGCCCCGACCAAGTCCGAGGAGGCGAGCGCCAAGCGCGTCAGCGTCGAGGACACGCTGAAGGAGCTGGAGCGCAAGCAGAAGAATTCGGCCAAGCCACCGCTCAACATCCGCATTTCCCAGGCAGGTCTGACCTGGACCGTGCGCCAGTTCTACATCTTCTCCGCCGTTCTCGCCGTGATCGGCGCGCTGATCCCGGTCTTCATGGGCATGCCGCTCTACATGCCGGCGGCCTTCGCCATCGCCTTCGGCCTCGGCTTTCCCCAATGGTTCCTGAACTTCAAGAAGAAGCGCCGCATGATGGCCTTCCTCAACGAGCTCGCGAACTCGGTCGACGTCATCGTCCGCGGCGTCAAGGCGGGCCTGCCGCTCGGCGACTGCCTGCGCATCGTGGCGACCGAATCCCAGGAGCCGGTCCGCACCGAGTTCCGCCACATCGTCGAGCAGACGGCCCTTGGCATCCCGCTCCACGAGGCGGTGATGAAGCTCTACGAGCGCATGCCCGTCCCTGAGGCCAACTTCTTCTGCATCGTCGTCTCCATCCAGCAGAAGGCCGGCGGCAACCTCTCCGAGACCCTCGGCAACCTCTCCAAGGTGTTGCGCGACCGCAAGAAGATGAAGGCGAAGATCGTCGCCCTGTCGCAGGAGGCCAAGTCCTCCGCCGCGATCATCGCCTCTCTGCCGCCCGCCGTGATGTTCTTCGTCTACCTGTCCACACCGCAGTACATCTCGCTGCTGTGGACGACCGACATGGGCCGCTTGCTGCTGGCCGTCTGCCTGTTCTGGATGTTCACGGGCGTGATGGTCATGCGCAAGATGATCAATTTCGACTTCTGAGGGGGCGGAAGCCATGCTGAAGCTCGCCATCGAGAAGCTCCACGACCGCGATTTCATCGTGCAGATGCTGATCGCCATTGCGGTTTTCGCGACGGTGCTGACCTTCGCCATGCCGCTGCTCGCCGGCGACAATCTCGGCAAGCGCATGAAGGCGGTCTCGGTCGAGCGCAACCGCATCCGCGAGCGCGAGCGCGCCCGTCTCGCCGGTGGAGAGCGCATCTCGGTGCGCCACACGCCCAAGGCCTGGATGACGCGCATCGTCGATGGCCTGCAGCTCGGCAAGCATCTCGCCCAGGAAGAGGCTCGCGAGAAGCTCATTCAGGCCGGCTATCGCGGCCAGGCGCCCTATATCGTGTTCCTGCTGTTTCGCCTCATCGTGCCGATCGTCACGGTGCTCGCGGCGCTTGTCTATCTCTTCGCCGTCAACGACCTGGGCCAGCCGGCGGTCGTCCGGGTGCTGCTGTCGCTCTTTGCCGCCTATATCGGCCTGCAGCTGCCGATGCTGTTCCTCAAGAACAAGATCGACAAGCGCAAGCTCTCGATCCGCCGCGCCTTCCCCGATGCGCTCGACCTGCTGCTGATCTGCGTCGAGAGCGGCATGTCCATCGAAATGGCCTTCAAGCGCGTCGGCGTCGAGGTTGGCACCCAGTCCATCGAACTGGCCGAGGAACTGGCGCTCACCACCGCCGAGCTCAGCTACCTGCAGGACCGGCGCATGGCCTACGAGAACCTCGCCAAGCGCACCGACCTCGATGGCGTACGCGCCGTGACCATGGCGCTCATCCAGGCGGAGCGCTATGGCACGCCGCTCGCCAACACCCTGCGCGTCATGGCGCAGGAAAACCGCGACATGCGCATGTCCGAGGCCGAGAAGAAGGCGGCCGCGCTGCCGCCGAAGCTCACCGTGCCGATGATCGTCTTCTTCCTGCCCTGCCTCTTCGTGGTCATCATGGGCCCGGCGGCGATCCGCCTTACCGGCGCCAACTGACCCCTCAGGTCGGCCCCGCCTCGATCGGCATCGTGTCGAGGGGGGCGACGGCGTCCGCCTCCGCGGTCCGCTTGCCCGGAGCTCCCGCCACAACCTTGGCGTCCGCCAGCCGGCGATAGATGTTCCGCACCCGCCGCACAGGCCACCAGTCATAGAAAAGGATCTGGGCCGGCCGCCAGTTCGCCACCCAGCCGAAGACCGAGATGCCGTCGCGCAGGCCCTCGCGCCAGCCGTCGGGGAGCGACGAGTTGTCGATGCCGCGCGACAGCACCGTGCAGAAGGCGAGGACGCACAGGCCGATGGCCAGCGAGATCGCGCCGGTGCGAAGGAGTTGCTTGAAATTCTGGTCCTCGCTGATGGCGAGGCGGGTGAAATGGGCGTGGACCACCTCCTGAAGCCGCGCCACAGCCTCCGCCGGGGCCGGTTTGCTGCGAATGCTCAGGGCGATCTCCAGCCTGGCGTCTCGCTTCGCGTACCAGGCCTGCGAGGAGATGTACTGCGCAGCCGTCGAGTTGAGGCTGAATTCGTGGAAGGGGGATGGGTCGAAGGTCGAGAAAAGCTGCTTGACGTCGTGGACGTCGAGACCGATCCGTGCCGTGACGCTCATGAGCTGCCCCTGCCGCCTGCGCCGCCCGCTGCTGCGCTTTGCTGCGGCTGGGCGCCGCGGGATCAGGCCCGCGCCAGCCGCTCCCGCCGCATCAGAAGCCATCCAACGATGGCGAGGTTGATGAGGTTCCACAAGATGCCGTTGATGAACGCGGCCTGGTAGGACCGGGTCAGGTCATAGATCACGCCGGAGATCCAGCCGCCGAAGGCCATGCCGAGAAGCGTGGCCATGAGGGCGATGCCGACCCGCGTCCCCGCCTCGGCCGGCGAGAAATACTCGCGGACGATGATGGCATAGCTCGGCACGATGCCGCCTTGGAACAGGCCGAACAGGATCGAGAAGATGTAGAGCGGCGTCAGGGCGTCCGACGTCAGGAACAACAGCAGCGCCACGCCCTGCAGGGTCGAGCCGAGCAGCAGGGTGGCGAGGCCGCCGATCCGGTCGGCGACGAAGCCGGAGGCGACGCGGCTGATGATGCCGAAGGCGAGCATCAGGGACAGCATCTCCGAGCCGCGGGCGACGCCGTAGCCGAGGTCCGCGCAATAGGCGACGATGTGGACCTGCGGCATCGACATGGCGACGCAGCAGGCGATTCCCGCGACGGCCAGCAGCGCCATCAGCACATTGGGTGAAAGGCCCAGCGCCGCCGGCGAGGCGCTGCGCGCCAGGCCCGCACCGGCGGCCAGCGCCACCGGCGGCTTCTGGCGCAGGAGCAGGGCGAGAGGCACCATCAGCGTCACTGTCGTCACGGCGATGATGATGTGGGTCATCCGCCAGCCCACCGCGTCGAGGGCGAAGCGCACCACCTGCGGCCAGACCGCGCCGGCGAGATAATTGCCGGAGGCCGCGATGGCCACGGCGATGCCGCGGCGGCGGTCGAACCAGAACGAGACATGGGCGAGCAGCGGTCCGAACACCGCCGCCGAGCCGAGGCCGATGAGCAGACCATGGGCGAGGGCGAAGACCCAGATCGACGGGGCAAGGCCGGCGACGAGATAGCCTGTGCCGAGCAGCAGGCTGCCGCCGATCACCGGCGCCATGATGCCGAAACGGTCGGAGAGCCGTCCCATCAGCACGCCGCCGCCGGCGAAACCAAGCATGGCCAGCGTGTATGGCAGCGAGGCTGCGCCGCGCCCGGTGCCGAAATCGGCCTGTACCGCCGGCATGACCACCACGACCGACCACATGCCAACGCCGCCGATCGTGCCGAGCGCCAGTGCGATCGTCAGGCGGATCCAGGCCGGCCGGCCGTCAAGGGCGGAAGCAGGGGCCTGGTCAGGCGAAGCGGATAGGGACAAGGGGACCTGCCAGCAGGAAGGGGGACGCGGACGCTATCACCCTGCCGCTGCCCAAGACAGCGGCGGCATTGCGCAACGGATGTGCAGCCGCGCGAGGTCTCGCCTCAGCCGGACTGGCGTCCGCCGAGCGCACCGGCGACGGCCGCGCCGAGCCAGGCGGCGATCATCGCCATGCCCCCGACCGGGGCGGCCATGGGAAAGAGCGCTTGCCCCGTGAAGGTGCGCATGGCGAGGTCCCCGGCGAAGACCGCCGTTCCGGCCACCAGCGCCCAGGCGGCGATGCGGGCGACGGCGTCGTGCAGCAGGCCGGCCTTGCGACCGAGGGCGATGGCCAGCACCGCAGGCGCCTGCAGCGACAGCATGGAGGCGGCCACCTGCAGGCTGGTGCCGGCATAGGCGTGGCTGGCCATGGCCGCGAGGGCGACGCCGGCCGCACCCATGAGGCCGGCGCAGAGGACGAGAAGACGGGTGGCGGTCATGGCGGCCTCCGGGTCGGGCGAAGACCCGTCACCTCGCAGGCGGGAACCGGCTGGTCAATTCACTGGCGCGTCAATCGACCGAGACCGCGACGGTCGGCGGCAGGGGCATCGGCATGGCGGCAACCGGCCGCACGAAGGACGATGACTTCGGTGCCTGGCGCAGGGCGGCCAGCTCGATGTCGATCTGCTTGTCGGTGAGGGTGCGGTAGCGGCGCAGCAGGGCCCGCGGGTCGGGCGGCGTGCGACGCCAGCGCCGGCAGAACGAGGAGACGAGCGAGACGAAGATGTTCTCGTCCAGCGCCACCGCTTTGGACATGGCCTCGAAGGGTTCGATCTTGCCCCGGGCGAGGGCAGCGATCAGCAGCGCGCGATCGATCCCGAGCGTTTCGCCGAGCAGTTCCACCGCCGGGATCACCTGATCGGTGGCGGCGAAGACGGTCATCGCCTCGGCCAGCGACCGAGCGCCCGTTTTCACATCCCGCCGCAGGTCATTCGCGCTGTCCTTGCAGTCCTGGTGCAGGCGCATCCGGCGGATCTTGTCGGGAATGGCCTCCGAGGCGATGCGCTGGGCTTCCTTCACCGCCTCATGGTCCAGCCGCTCGTAAAGCGTCGCCTTCAGGTGGTCGGGCACGACGAGGGCGAGGCGTCTGGCGTCCTCCGCCTCCAGCTCGGGCCGGTTGCACAGCTGGATCTGCAAGGGCAGGTCGTGGGAGGCGCGGGTGACGAGCCGCGAGAAGGCCTTGCGCGACAGGGTGACGTAGCGGTTCGAGGCAAGGGTGCGCACTGTGCGCGCGTCGCCGGCATCGGCCAGCGCGTCGGCGGCCTCCGGGGTCAGGTCCTCGCGCTCGGCCATGATCCGCGTGTCGATGAAGCGTCGCTGCTTGCCGAGATTGGTGATGACCGCCGCGTCGGGGGTCGCATGACCGAGCGAGATCTCGGCCACCAGTTCGGCATCCTTGTCGATGACCGCGAAGGTGCGCGGCAGGTCGAGGTCGAGGGCGCCGAAGGCGCGGGCGAAATAGACCCGCTTGTCGATCGGCATGGGGGGCAGCAGATGCGCCACGATGCGGTCCAGGCGTTCCTGGGCCTTCGGGGAGGGGCGCGGACGGTCCGGTCCGAACTGGCCGAGAATGCCCGTGACGAGGGCCTGCTGCGCCGCCGGGGGCAATTGCTCCACCGCGGCAAGGACCTGTTCGACGGGATTTTCGAGCGAGGGAAGCATGCAAACCCCTAGGGGAACGGGAGGTACAACCATGCCGTCCAGATCCATAACGTTGCGTAAATGCGAGCGGTCCTCGTGGGATTATCCACATGCCGGCAGGAGGCGGTTCGCGAGGATAATAAACCAATCGGTTGACAAATGTTGGTGAGGCCAATATTAAACCGTATGGTTGAACGAAATCCCGCCGATCTTGACGCCGTCTTCCACGCCCTCGGGGACCGCACCCGTCGCGCCATGCTGCGGCAGCTTGCGGACGGTGCGTGCCGCGTCGGCGACCTCGCGGCGCCCTGCGCCATGTCGCTGGCCGCCGCTTCCAAGCACATCCGCGTTCTTGAGGCCGCAGGTCTCGTCGCCCGGGAGATCCGCGGCCGCACCCATCTGTGCCGTCTCGCGCCGGGACCGCTCGCTAGCGCCCATGCCTGGATCGGCTTCTACGAGCGGCTCTGGATCGGCCGGCTCGGCATCCTCGAAGACCTGCTGCGGCAGGAACTCCCGCAGACCCCGCCACCCGGAGAAACGTCATGACTGCCGCCACCAAAGCCGCCCCTGACGCCTATGCCGCCGTCACCGAGCCCGCGACCCTGACCATCCGCCGGCTGCTGCCGGCGCCGGTAGAGCGGGTGTGGGCCTATCTGACGGAGGCGGAGTTGCGCCGCCGCTGGCTGGCCGACGGTGTGATGGACCTGTCGCAAGACGCCCGTTTCGAACTGGTGTGGCGCAACGATTCCTTGAGTACGCCGACCGATCCGCGGCCCGAGGGCTTTCCGGTCGAGCACCGGATGGAAAGCCGGATCCTTGAAGTGCGGCCACCGGTCCGCCTCGTCTTCAGCTGGGGCGCAGCGGGCGGCAGCGTCGCCTTCGACCTGACGCCGATGGAAGGCGGCACGCTGCTCACCGTCACCCATCGCCGCCTCGCCGAACGCGATGCCATGCTCAGCGTCTCCGCCGGCTGGCACATCCACCTCGATGTCCTTGCTGCACGGCTGTCCGAGACGCCGATGCCATCGTTCTGGTCGGGCTGGAAGCGGCTGAAGGACGAGTATGCCGGCCGCCTGCCGGACTGACCGGTCCTAGAACCGGATGGACGTCGCCCGACTGCGCAGGGTGACGATGCGCGTGGCGCCGAGGCGGCGGGTCAGGCGGCTCGCCGTGCCGGCTCCCGCGGCATGGCCGCCGAGCGCCCGATAATGCCCGGCGGAGATCAGCAGGCCCTGGTCGGGGTCGGTGCCGAGCCCGAGCCAGAGGGCGAGCCGGGCCCGTGCCTGGCGCAGGGTTGCACCCATGCCGTAATCGTCGGTGCCGAGAGAGAACACGGCGGCGCGCCGGTCTGTCTCGCCGCGCCGCGTCACCTGATCGAGGAACGCCCGCACATCGCGGATCCAGCCCTCGTCGAGGACCACGCCTGGCGGCAGGAACAGCAGCCACGGCGCCTTGGCGCCCGCAGCTGCCGCGGCAAGGCGTCGGCCCGCATCGGCCTCGCCGGCGACAAATCGGCACCCCGCAACATCGGCGACCGTCTCGGTGTCGTCGCGAGAACCACCATCGGCGACGATCGCCTCGATGACGAGGCCATCCGCCGCCCCGGACACCAGCGAAGCGAGCGTCGGCAGCAGTCGGCGTTCATCGTCGAGAGTGGGGATGATGACGGTGATCACGGGCGGGGAACATTCCTGTTGCAGCGCAGTATTACCGTTCCGCGCTGCATTCATCCAGTCTTCATCGGGACGTCATGAAAAGGCCCGTCGGCGTTGATGAATCGGGCCGTTGTTGATATCGCACCGCAAAAGCGCCAAAAGAGACGCGCCGCAGCATCGGGGCCTCAAGGCTCTCGGGCGACAGCGTGACGGGATCGGGACATCGACCATGGCACAGTGGGTCTACACCTTCGGCGACGGCAAGGCCGAGGGGCAGTCGAGCATGCGTAACCTTCTCGGCGGCAAGGGAGCAAATCTCGCCGAGATGTCGAATATGGGGCTGCCCGTGCCCCCCGGTTTCACCATCACCACCGAAGTCTGCACCTGGTATTACGCCAACGGTCGCAGCTATCCCGAGGCACTGGCCTCGCAGGTCGAGACGGGCCTCGCCCAGATCGGCAAGCTCACCGGCAAGGTCTTTGGCGACGCGGCCAATCCGCTGCTCGTCTCGGTGCGCTCCGGTGCCCGCGCCTCCATGCCCGGCATGATGGACACGATCCTCAACCTGGGCCTCAACGACGTCACCGTCGCGGCGCTCGCCCTGGGGTCGGGCGACGAGCGCTTCGCCTATGACAGCTACCGCCGCTTCATCCAGATGTACTCGAACGTCGTGCTTGAGGTGGACCACCACAATTTCGAGGAGATCCTCGAGGTCTACAAGGAGCGCAAGGGCTTCACCCTCGACACCGACCTCTCCGCCGATGACTGGAAGCACCTTGTCGGCGAGTACAAGCGTCGCGTCGAGGAAGAGACCGGCAAGCCCTTCCCGCAGGATCCGCGCGAGCAGCTCTGGGGCGCTGTCGGCGCGGTGTTCTCATCCTGGATGAACCAGCGCGCCATCACCTATCGCCGCCTCCACGCCATCCCCGAGAGCTGGGGCACGGCGGTGAACGTGCAGGCCATGGTCTTCGGCAATATGGGCGAGACCTCGGCCACCGGCGTCGCTTTCACCCGCAACCCCTCGACCGGCGCCAAGGAGCTCTACGGCGAGTTCCTCATCAACGCCCAGGGCGAGGATGTGGTGGCGGGCATCCGCACGCCGCAGAACATCACCGAGGTCGCCCGCACCGCCGCCGGCTCCGACAAGCCCTCGATGGAGAAGGCGCTTCCCGAGGTCTACGACCAGTTCATCGCCGTCGCGGCGACGCTCGAGAAGCACTACCGCGACATGCAGGACCTCGAGTTCACCGTCGAGCGCGGCAAGCTCTGGATGCTGCAGACCCGCAACGGCAAGCGCACGGCCAAGGCGAGCCTCAAGATCGCCGTCGACCTCGCCAATGAGGGCCTGCTCACCCGCGAGGAGGCCGTCGCCCGCGTCGAGCCGGCTTCCCTCGACCAGCTGCTCCACCCGACCATCGACCCCAAGGCCGAGCGCCGCGTGCTCGCCACCGGCCTGCCGGCCTCGCCCGGCGCCGCCCAGGGCGAGATCGTCTTCAGCTCCGATGAGGCCGAGGCGCTGAAGGCAGCGGGCCACAAGGTCATCCTGGTGCGCGTCGAGACGAGCCCGGAGGACATCCACGGCATGCACGCCGCCGAGGGCATCCTCACCACCCGCGGCGGCATGACCAGCCACGCGGCGGTCGTCGCCCGCGGCATGGGCAAACCCTGCGTCTCCGGTGCCGGCTCGCTGCGCGTCGACTACGCCACGCAGACCATGGCGGTGGCCGGCAAGGTGCTGAAGAAGGGCGAGGTCGTCACCATCGACGGCTCGACCGGCCAGGTCCTGCTTGGCGAGGTCGCCATGCTGCAGCCGGAACTCTCCGGCGAATTCGCCACCCTCATGGGCTGGGCCGATCAGGTGCGCCGCCTGAAGGTGCGCACCAATGCGGAAACGCCCGCCGATGCGCGGGTCGCGGTGACCTTCGGCGCCGAGGGCATCGGCCTCTGCCGCACCGAGCACATGTTCTTCGACGAGGAGCGCATCGTCGCGGTGCGCGAGATGATCCTCGCCGATGACGAGAAGGGCCGCCGCGCGGCGCTGGCCAAGCTCCTGCCGATGCAGCGCTCGGATTTCGTCGAGCTGTTCGAGATCATGGCCGGCCTGCCCGTCACCATCCGCCTGCTCGACCCGCCGCTGCACGAGTTCCTGCCCCATACCGATGCCGAGATCGCCGAGGTCGCGGCCGCCATGGGCGCCGATCCGCGCAAGCTGAAGGCCCGGGCCGAGGAACTGCACGAGGTCAACCCGATGCTCGGCTTCCGCGGCTGCCGCCTTGCGGTCGCATACCCCGAGATCGCCGAGATGCAGGCCCGCGCCATCTTCGAGGCGGCGGTGATCGCCGGACAGAAGAGCGGCCGTCCCGTCGTCCCCGAGGTCATGGTGCCGCTGGTCGCCACCAAGGCGGAGCTCGACCTCGTCAAGGCGCGGATCGTCGCCATGGCCGAAGCCGTCATGAAGGAGACTGGCGCCAGCCTCGACTACATCGTCGGCACCATGATCGAGCTGCCGCGCGCCGCGCTGCAGGCGGGCAAGATCGCCGAATCCGCCGAGTTCTTCTCCTTCGGCACCAACGACCTGACCCAGACCACCTTCGGCATCTCGCGGGACGACGCCGCCAGCTTCCTCAACCCCTATCTCGCCAAGGGCATCATCGAGATCGATCCCTTCGTCTCCCTCGACCAGGACGGCGTCGGCGAACTCGTCTCCATCGCCGCCGAGCGTGGCCGCAAGACGCGGCCCGGCATCAAGCTCGGCATCTGCGGCGAGCACGGCGGCGATCCCGCCTCCATCCACTTCTGCGAGAAGGTCGGGCTCGACTACGTGTCCTGCTCGCCCTTCCGCGTGCCGATCGCCCGCCTCGCGGCCGCCCAGGCGGCCCTCGGCAAGGCTGCGGCAAGCCAGGCCTGACGCGACCCTCCGGCGGCCCGCCCTGAGGGCGGGTCGTAACCTTTGTCGCGGTTGGCGGCGCGCGGCCTCTGTGCGAGGCTGCGCACTCCTGTCCCTGGCGTTGCACGAGTGCCGATGACCGACGAGACCCGTCCATCCTTGCCGCTGCCCGGCCTCGTCTTCGTCGCGGCCATGCTGGTGGCCGGGCTCGCTCTCGCCTTCCTGCTCAAGGCCTATCCGGGCCTCGGCCAGGCCATTCCCGGCCTGATGTGGCTGCTCGGCGTTGCCCTTGTCGTCGACATCGTCATCAACACGCTCGCGATGCAGGGCCGGATCGATGCGCCGCTCGCCATGCCCTGGCGCTTCGGCGGCTATTTCGCGGGCGCGATCCTGCATACGCTCGCCGCCGCCCAGCTCGGCTGAGCCCATGGTGCCTGCCTCCATCGCGGCGGTTCGCGCCGGTGGCAAGCGGGCGGTGGCGGCCGCCCTCGCCGCCATCGAGACCGCGGCTGGAACCGCCGAACTGGCAGCCTTTCTCGACGCAGCGACGGCCGAAGCCCGGGGCGACACGCTCGGCCTCACCGGACCGCCCGGCGTCGGCAAATCGACCCTGACCAACGCCCTCGTCGCAGCCTGGCGCAAGGCGGGCGAGAGCGTCGGCGTGATCGCCGTCGATCCCTCCTCGCGCCGCACCGGCGGCGCCTTGCTCGGCGACCGCGCCCGCATCTCCACCGATCCCGCCGATCGCGGCGTCTTCGTGCGCTCCATGGCGGCGCGCGACCGGCTCGGCGGCCTCTCCGACCAGACGGTGGCGGCCATGGTGGTGATGCGCGCCGTCTACGACCACGTTCTCGTCGAGAGCGTCGGCATCGGCCAGTCGGAAGCCGATGTGGCCATGGTGGCCGACACGGTCGTGCTCTGCATCCAGCCGGGCTCCGGGGACAGCCTGCAGTTCATGAAGGCCGGGGTGATGGAACTCCCCGACGTCATCGCCGTCACCAAGGCCGACATGGGCCCGCCCGCCCAGCGCGCCAAGGCGGATGTGGAGGGCGCGCTGACCCTGGTGGCGCGCGAGGCCGGCGGCTGGGTCGCTCCCGTCGTGCTGGTCTCCTCGGCCACGGGGGAGGGACTGGACGCGCTCGCCGCGGCCATCGCGGGCCATCACGCCCACCTCGCCGAGGGCCGCCGCATCGCCCGCCGCGCCGCCCAGCAGCGTCACTGGGTGGAGGAGGCGCTGCGCACCCGTTTCGGCCATCAGGGCCTCGCGGCGGTTGCCGCCCGAATCGATGGCGGTGCCCCCTTCGCCAGCGAGCACGCTTTGGCCAAAGACCTCGCGGCCCGGCTCGGCTGACGCCATTAACGCCGCCTCAACCTTACCTCGGCGATAACCTTAGCAGGTGGTGACCGCGCTGTTCGACGCGGGATGCCGGTGGTGTGTGGCGTTTGCGTGGAGTGCGTGGGGTATGCGTGCGTTGCGTCGGCGTTCGTCGCCAGTGTCCCGGACCGCTGTGCTTGTGCCCGGTCTCGCGGCGTCTTTCCTTCTCGTCTCCGTCCAGCCTGTCGCCTATCAGGACCTCGTGAGCCATCTGGCGCGGAAATCCGGCGTCGACCAGACCTGGCGCCGCCACGTGGCGAGCCTCGTGCGGCCCTCCACCACTGTCGCCGGCTTCGTCTTCAGCCGTCCCGCCATCGCCCGCGAATTCGAGGCGCCGCGCCCGGTCCTCGCCAGCCTTTCGGCCGGCCCGGTGCCGGATCTGCGCCGCGATGGCCATCGCCCCGGCCCGGCCCTCGGCTCCGGCATGGACCGCGCCGTGATCTATCCGGTGCCGAACCGCGAGGCGAAGGGCGACCTTCTGCTCGAGCGGCCGCAGCTGCGCCTCAGCATCGGACAGCTCGAGACCGATCCCTCGATCTTCGTGCCGCCGGCCGACGCCAGCTACGCCTCACGCTTCGTGCCGGCCCCGGCGGATGATCGCGGCGATGCCGAGCATTCCGCCCTCTCCCTTGGCGGCCTGCAGCTGGCCGCCGTCTCGCCGGGGATGGTGCTCGACGACCGTCCGGCTGGCGCCATGCTTGGCCTCGGCATGGGCCCGCTCGCCTCCACCCTGCAGGAGGACACCGAGGAGGCCGCGACCCCGCCCGCCGACGTCCGCCGCTTCGCCGAGGAACTGGATGGCGAGAAGGCCGGTATCGCGATTGCGGGCAATGGCCCCATCGCACGTTCCGGCGCCGGGTTTGGCGCCCCCTCCATGCCGCTGGAGAGTGCTCCGTTCCGCGTCACCACGACCCACGAGGCCGTACCGGGCTTCGATCCCATCCTCGGCCCCTTCGCCACGGATAGCCGCGGCGATCGCCCGGATACGCTCCTTGCCCGCCTCCTCGGCCGCAACGAGCCTCGCCCGAGCGACGCGCAGGCTCTCGCCCGCCCGCCGGTTGCGAGCGGTCCCAGCGTTCATCCGGCCCTCGCCCTCGGCCTGGCCGGCCCCGCCCATGCCCGCGCCGAGCGCTGCCTTGCCGAGGCCGTCTATTGGGAGGCACGGTCCGAGCCCGAGCGCGGCCAGATGGCTGTCGCCCAGGTCGTGCTGAACCGCGCAGTTTCCGGCTTCTATCCGCGGGACGTCTGCGGCGTCGTCTATCAGAACGCCCACCGTTACCTCGCCTGCCAGTTCACCTTTGCCTGCGAGGGGCGCCGCAGCCTGGTGCCGACCGAGGCGGGCCCCTGGACCCGCGCCACCCAGATCGCCAGGGACATGATGGCGGGCCGCACCTGGCTGCCCGAAGTGGGTCACGCGACCCATTACCACGCGACCTATGTCCGCCCCTGGTGGGCACGGTCGATGAACCGCCTGCAGCAGATCGGCATCCACGTCTTCTACCGGCCGCGCAACTGGGGCACCGGCCCGCGGATCGAGGTCGCCCGCGCCGCCGCCGACGAGAGCTGAGCCGGGAGCAGGCCGCGCCGCTTCGATCGGCCTCCGCCAGTTGACGGTTGCACAAGCGATCTGCAGCCCATCGCTCGTCGGTCACCACCGCCGCCCCGGCATGTCTCCCTCATGGCGCGAGAGGGGCTGAGCGTTCCTGCTGACTCCCGCTGTCATCCGGAAATGGCATGGTTGGCATCACGGCTTTTCGCTGTTCGCGATCGGTGTTCGCCCCTACAAGAGCCAATCGTGTAGCTGCACGACGTCCGGAGCTCCCCCATGACTGCCTCCGCCCCCTCCGATCGCCCGGCTTCCGATGCTGCGTGGCGCACGCCTTTCGTCATCGTCCTCTGCGGTTGCCTCATCGGCCTCCTGTCCTTCGGGCCGCGCTCGGTCGTCGGCATGTTCCTCATGCCGATCTCCACCGACAACGGCTGGACCCGCGACATCCTCTCGCTGACCATCGCCATCCAGAACCTGATGTGGGGCGTCGGCCAGCCCTTTGCCGGCGCGGTGGCTGACCGTTTCGGTACGCTGCGCGTCTTCTGGGCCGGCGCCATCATGTACGGCCTCGGCCTCGCCTGCATGGTGCTGCCGCTTCCCCCGCTCGCCATGCACGTGCTGTCCGGCACGCTGGTCGGTCTCGGCCTTGCCGGCGTCTCGTTCAACCTGGTGCTGGCCTGCTTCGCCAAGCTGCTTCCCGAGTCGAAGCGCGCCCAGGCCATGGGCCTCGGCACCGCGGCCTCCTCCTTCGGCCAGTTCGTCTTCGCGCCGCTCACCCCCTTCCTCGTCGACCTGCTGGGGTGGAAGGCGGCGCTGCTGATCTTCTCCTGCGTGCCGCTGGTCATCATCCCGCTGTCCTTCGCCCTCGCCACCAGCCCGTCATCCGGGCAGGGCCAGGGCACGGGTGCCGAGATGAGCATCGCCGCGACGCTCAAGCAGGCCTTCGCCCATCCGAGCTACGTCTTCCTGGTGATCGGCTTCTTCACCTGCGGCTTCCAGCTCGCCTTCATCACCACCCACTACCCGACCTACCTGAAGGACCTGAACATGCCGGCCTGGGTCGCCGGTTCGGCGCTCGCCCTCATCGGGCTGTTCAACATCGTGGGGTCGCTGGGGGCCGGCTGGCTCGCCGCCCGCATGTCGAAGCGCTGGCTGCTCGCCTATATCTATTTCGCCCGCGGCGCGGCGGTGATCCTGCTTTTCGTCTTCCCGCCCTCGACGGCGCTGGCTCTCGTCTTCGCCGCGCTGATGGGGTTGCTCTGGCTCTCCACCGTGCCGCCGACCTCGGGCCTCGTCGCCCTGATGTTCGGCACCCGCTACATGGCGATGCTCTACGGCTTCGTGTTCTTCTCCCACCAGGTCGGCGGGTTCCTCGGTGCCTGGCTCGGTGGCGTCATGTACGAGCGCACCGGCTCCTACGAGGTCATGTGGTACCTGAGCATCCTCTTCTGCATCGGCTCGGGCCTCATCAACCTGCCGATCAAGGAACGACCTGTGGCCCAGCCGGCCCCCGTTCCTGCGGAGTAACGGCAGCGCGCTGCCTCAGCGCGCGACCAGCACCTGCTGACAGGCGTCCGGCAGTCCTGCCATGGTGATCGGCGGCGGCGGCCGCCAGTTCGGGTTCGGACGGGGGTTCAGCACTTCTTCAGTGAACCACCAGTCGAGCTCGGCGCCACAGCCGTCTCCCGTCGGCGGCGGATCCTGCGGCCGGCATCCGGGACTGCCCGCCGGGCAGCGGATCCGGATATGCATGTGGTAGTTGTGGCCCGGCACGGGTCGCACGCGCGACAGCCAGGAGCGGTCGCTTCCAGCCTCGCGGCACAGGGCCTTCTTGATCGCCGCATTGACCAGCACCCGCTCCACCGCCGGATCGGTGGCGGCGGCGCGGATGACCTGCAGGTGGTCGCGCGTCCAGGTGGCCGGGTCGATGTCGCGCCGGTCGGCGCGCACCATGTTCACGGCCGAGGTCATCTCCCGTTCCTCCCGCGACAGTTCGCGACGTGGCATGGGCGTGAGCCAGATGTCGGCGTCGAGGCCGATCTGGTGTGAGGCATGGCCGGTGAGCATCGGCCCGCCACGCGGCTGCGAGATGTCGCCGACGAGGATTCCGGGCCAGCGCGACACCTGCGGCACCTTCCGGGCGAAGCGTTCAAGGAAGCCGATCATGTCCGGATGGCCCCACATGCGGTTGCGGGAGAGCCGCATGACCTGCCAGGTCTCGCCATTGACCGGCAGCGCCACGGCGCCGGCGAGGCATCCCCGCGAATAGAAGCCGAAGCTGCGCGCCTCCATCGGCGCGCCGGTCGTGGCGCGGCCGAACAGTTCCTTGGCCGGCAGGTTCGGGTCGTTGGGATTGGCGAGCGGCGGCAGGGGCCGCGGCGTGACCGTGCCGCGCTCCTGCGCGGCGGCCGCGGAACCGAGGACAGTCAGTGCTGCGAGGGCAAGGGCGAGCGGGCGCGGCATGGCGGGGAACCGGGGGATCGCGGGGGGCTTTCCGCCACCCTAGTCACAAGTCGTTAACCATTCCTCACGCCGCTGCAATCGTCTGGACTGCCGCAGCCGGCCCTTAAGGTGAATCCCGCATCCGCCTTTACAGGCCCCTTCCGCTGCGGAATCACTGGAAGTGCAAGGCCCGCAAGGGACCGTCTGCTGGTATCGCGTCGGAGGGGAATCCATGCGCGTCGTTCATGGCCTGGCCGCCCTGATTGTTGGCCTTCTCGTCTGGTCCGCCGAGGCCGCTGCCGCCATCGTGGTGCGGGTCGACAAGAGCACCCAGACCATGCGCGTCATCGTCGATGGCGAGCACCGCTACACCTGGGCCGTCTCCACCGGCCGCGCCGGCTACAACACGCCCAACGGCACCTATGCGCCGCAGCGGCTCGAGCGCAGCTGGTACTCCCGCAAGTACGGCATGGCGCCGATGCCCCATTCCATTAGGAGCTAGCGACAAACTGTTCCCGATCATTCAAAATAAGCTAACAGAATCAATGCCAGCCTCCGGCCGCACTTGCTCTGACTCGATTCTCCTAGATCCGTGAAAATCACCGACGTGTTCCCTGTCCGGACGTTTAATGCGCCCGACGCTTGCCATTTGCCTCCGAACAGCCTTCCTATTCCTAGAATAGGGAACAGGGGACACTTGGATGGGATATCGGATAGCAAAGCCGAGGGCCCTCCTTCGGCCCGTGGATATTCCATCCGGCCCTAGGCTGGTTGGAGTCGGCGAGGGCTTCCCTTACATAGTCGACACGGCACTGCAGTCCCCTCACCGGGAATCTTTCGCTTTCCTCGCCGCATACTGGAGGTGTAGAAAACCTTCCCCAAAGACGATGACCACGCGCTGTGAGCATCTATTGGACTGGTTGCGGTTCCGCGGAGAATGTTTGATCGACCCGACGCGTGTGGAAGGCCTTCTGTACAAATACCGAGCAGACTTAGAAGAACGGGTCTCCGCCAAAAACAAAGACTACCTCGCCCAGGCCACCATAGCCGCCCGGCTCGATACCGCCATACAGTATCAGTTTTGGCTGGCACACAAGGACCCCAAGCCAGCGCCATTTTCCCATCAGCCGCGAGGGCTCGCTAGTCAACGACGACACACGACCCGGAAGGTTGTGCCGTTCACCCTCTCGGAAATGACAAGCTTCCTCCAGTATCTTGCACCAAAAACGGCAACGGAGAGTTGGAGAAATTGGCTAATATGTTACGCCGGATTTGCGACCGGGGCTCGGCTGGATGAGGTCCTGAGCATCGAGGCAAGTCAGATCGCCAAGTGGGATCGAACGACCTCTTCACAAGTTCTTACTCTCAGACGGTCGAAAGGGCGCCGAACAGGGGCGACGGGTCGCGATGTACATATACCCGCGCGACTAAAAGAGAAACTACAACAATACTATTTTGATGAAAGGAAATCAATAATCGCTCAAGCGAAGGCGGCAAACTGTAGGTATGCCGAGCCACCCGAATTATTTATCAATGGATCGAAGGCAACAGCCACCTCGATTGGAGCCGCGCACAAACAGCGGAGGGTTGCGGAAATGTTTTCCGCGGCGCAACTGGCCTGTGGGCAAGTCCGAACCATAACACAATTCGACCCTTTGACAGCAAGGTCGCGAGAATCGCGGAAAGCGAAGCATACGTTTCATCATACGAGGCACACTTATGTTGTGCACGCTTATCGCTACTACATTTCGGCCGGCCTATCACGCGACCAAGCGTGGATGGCGATCAAAGAGGCCCTGGGGCATCGCAGGGTGTCCACAACCATCGAGTTATATGGTGCCGCAATTGCCGACGAAGAAATAGCGCAACGGAATGCGCAATTCGACCTCATGAACGAAATGATGAGGCTATCGGGTGGACCCCATGAGCAATAATTGTGTTTCGCTGAACGCCTTACTGCATCGAATTCGGCATTGCGGTACTTTGGGTCATTACATATTCAGGGTCGTTGGGTGTGAAGGTATCAAGGCCAACAGTATAAGTGCGAGCCAAAGGTATAGATGCGTACATTTTGTTAAATACATTATCGATGCGCATGAAAATAATCTTGAGCCGAAAATTAGTGGCGATATAACCCTCCGAGAATACGTGTACTATTTAGCCGAAACGTCGCTCCCGAAGTCTATTCAAAGATCCTATCGGTCGGGATGCTACGCGGTCATGTTGAGGGCGTGGGAGGCGGCAACCGCCGACGGCCAACCGGTTGGAGCGAAGCCCGTGGTTCGGCCAAAATCCGACAAACGTGCGGGAGCGAGCGCTAGCACGTTGTCCCGACTTCGCGACCGAGGCGAAATGGGAAGCTACCTTGCGACCGCACTTAACGAGCAAACACAGGAAGGCAGGTATAAATTTCCGCCCCACGCAATTGCGTTGGTTAGACCATTCGTTAAGTATCTCGACCTGATTGATCCTGAACGTGAGTTGCGAAGCACCGACTGCCTTGGGAAAAATTTGCGCCAGAGTTACGTGCATTATATGATGGAAACACAAAATGATGTGGTTTACAGGCAGCGATGTATAAGGGCTGTAGATCGACTACTCAGATCTGCGATGGCTCGCGCGGCATTCGATGGTTTGGACGTAGGGGACGAATGGCGAACGTCAAATTCACATTCAGCCCTCACGACAAGACCGGGGATAATCGCGCTTGAGCGAAAACTTTCAGCGGTGGAGGAAAAAGGGCCACTTTATAAGCAGTTGGTAGAGACAATTCGCGGCCAGGGACTTAAGCTCAGATCAGCAAGCCTCTCTTCTACATTGCGAGATTTAAGGATTTTGTTCGAGTATGTGGGCCAAAATGAACGACTGCAGAGCTTTGCGGATTTTCAGCGAGAGGAGTTGGTGCAGCTACTTGAGAAAATCCGCCACGAGTATAATAACGAATACACAGCAAGAAGAATATGGCGGACCACGAAACGAATATTCGAAGCCGCTTGCCGGCAGCAGGGTGCCGAATGTATACCGTGGCCAAGAGCACGATGGATTGGTGGTTTCCAGCGTCGCGGCAATAGCGACCAAGGCCTGGGTCCATCTGAATGCGCCAAAGTCGAACGATTAGCGCGGCAGGAAGTCGAGGAAGTTCTTGCGAGACGAGATGCCCTAGGTAAAATTTTTCCGGGCCCATTTATCGAAGATATTCAGCCATTTGAGATCCTCCTTGCATTTCGCACAGGTTTCAATCCTAGCACGCTGCGCACTCTCAAACTCGCGGACATCGATTGGCACGAGGACGTGGTAGAAATAAGGGGACATAAGGCGCGGTCCACAATTCAGCCCTTGGCCGTGTTTCCGCGCGATGACAGGCAGTTCAGCGGAAAATGGTTGGTGGAGAAGATACTATCGCTCACGCTATACGCTCGATCCCGCGCGGCGCCCCACGATCGAGATGCGTTGTTCCTCTACGAGCCCAAGGGGGGTGCCTACCGCGGGTCCGTCCTTAAGTTTCGCGCATTGAAAACTGGCCCTGAGAACGCGATGCTCGCCGATTTCGGAAGGCGTGCGGGGGTGGGAAAGATGACGCTAAAAACTATGAGGGCGAGTTTTTCCAACCTTGCGTTTGTTACCTCGGGTGATGACCCCCGGGTGGTTCAACGAATGTTGGGTCACCGCAGCACCGAGACGACCGAGGAGTATAGTCGGTCTCACAATGTGGCGCCCCGACAAGAGTTGCTCGCGGTGGCGATGGAGCGTCGCTTGCGGGATGCGCGCACGCAACTGCGACAGGACAGCCGCGATCGACCAACAGCAACCACCGCCGCAGCTACGCCGGGCTTCTCGTGCTTAGATCCATTTTCACCGCCGGTCGACCTGCATCAACAACCTGGCATGTGCGCTGCGTACGGGGCATGCCCTGCTTGTCCGCTCGCTGCCGTCGACACAACGTTGTCTTCCTCCGCGTGCGATTTGGTTCTGTTGGCCGCGGCGATTGCCAAGCTATTGGGGACGCAACAACTCGATCCAAGACGCGTAGGATTCTGGCGCGAGCAGCTTGCTGCGTTAGAGTCGGTGTGGTTACCGAAGTTTGCGGACAATACGATCGCGCAGGCGATGCTAGGGTCCGGACCCATAAATCGGTTGGCATGAGCGAGGGATTGTGATTCACGGCTTCCGGAAGGAAGTCTCTGATGAATTGCGATCTTTTCTGGC